>DUIM01000145.1:0-1378 GCA_013330355.1 Methanosarcinales archaeon | reverse complement strand
ATAATGGACATCATTATGGATGCGTTGGTAAAAAACTGGATCGAGTTGAGCCTCATATCAGAGTGTAAATGGGAGGGATATATTTCAAGATATGCAGCCAAGAGTATCAGTTGTCCTGCGTTACAGATGTGTTGCAGATATAGTTGTGTGATTTTGCAAACCAAAAACCTATATAGTATATTCCCGTATGTGGATTCCACTTATTCCATTGTGCGCCGATAGTGTAGTGGTTATCACCGTGGCTTGCCAAGCCATGAACTCGGGTTCGAATCCCGATCGGCGCATATGTGTTTTTTTTATTGTAATCATCTAAGGCAAACCTTATAGAATATTGAATCAGTAACAAGGATTACATGTCTAAAATACTCATCAAGGACGGTTATGTAATTACTATGGACGGCCCACCGATTGAGGGAGGGCATATCCTTATTGAGAATGACAGGATAGCCTATGTGGGCCCTGAAGAGCAAAAAGCGGACCAGGTCATGCGTGCAAAGGGCTGTGCTGTTATGCCTGGGTTGGTAAATGCCCATACACATGCTGCAATGACACTATTCAGGGGCTATGCGGATGATATGCCTCTGCAGCAGTGGCTGGAAGAACATATCTGGCCGGTAGAGGCTCATCTTACAGACAATGATGTGTATACCGGAACAATGCTGGCATGCCTGGAGATGATTCGCTCAGGCACCACAGCTTTTGCTGATATGTATTTCCACATGGACTATGCGGCCCGGGCAGTGGAAGAATCAGGCATACGTGCATCCTTATCTTATGGTATGATAGAACTGTTTGATGAAGCTAAGGCCAGGACCGAATTACAGGAAGGGGGGCGGTTTGTGAGGCAATGGAACAATGCCGCCGATGGTAGAATTACTACTATGTACGGCCCCCACGCACCTAATACCTGCAGCAAGGGGTTCCTGTCAAAGGTCAAGGAGCAGGCAGTTGAAGATAATGTCCGTATCCATATCCATGTGCTGGAGACCGAGGCCGAACTGAACCAGATGAAGGACCAATATGGAATGTGCAGCGTGAACATGCTGGATGAGATCGGGTTCCTGGGACCTGATGTGCTTGCTGCCCATTGTATATGGCTATCTGCAGGAGATATGGATATCATGGCAGATAAGGGTGTCAATGCAGTACACTGCCCTGTAAGCAATATGAAACTGGCATCAGGAATCGCACCGGTACCTGAACTGTTAAGCAGGGGTGTTAATGTTGCACTGGGCACGGACGGATGTGCCTCTAATAACAGCCTGGACATGTTCGGCGAAATGAAGACTGCAGCCCTGCTGCATAAGGTAAATGCAATGGACCCGACTGCCATGCCGGCAGGGGAGGTATTGAAGATGGGTACGTCCAATGGTGCAAA
>DUIM01000113.1 GCA_013330355.1 Methanosarcinales archaeon | reverse complement strand
TGATATAAAGTCCAGGTCCAACACCACCGTATTTCCTGCCGATCGTAATGCTGGCCTTGTAAAACCTATTAAAAATAAAGGAAAGTTTATCCGTGGGAATGCCGGTGCCTGTATCATTAATGCTGATCTTGATACTGTCCCCCTTCTTCAACAGCCGTTATTGTAATTTTTCCTTTTTCCGGCGTGAACTTTATTGCATTAATAATTATATTTGTGATGGGCCTGGTAAGTCTTTCCTCATACCCGTACATCTCAGGAAGAGTGTAAATATCCTGGACAACCGAGATTTTTTTCCTTCAAACTGTGGTTGTATATCCAAGAGGATTTTTATAATGGTCTCATTTATCGATACCGACTGAATTTGCAATTCCAATCTATTGTTTTCAAGTTCTGTAACAGTTAAAAGGTTATGTATCAAGCCAATTAACCGGTCAGTATTCCTGAGAATAATTTGTAGTTTTTCCTTTTGTTAATCATTAATTTCCCCAATCATCTTGTCACTGACCAGTTCAGTGTATCCTCTTTTACCATCTCAACACTAGCAGGAGAAAGCCATTCTGATACGTGTGAGCCGATAATCTCTTTATCAGGGCAGCCAAATATTTCAAGACCTACTTTATTAATTTTAATAAAGTATCCACCAATATCATGAATGTATATTCCATCACTTGCATTTTCGAAAAAAATGTACTCCATCTCCCTATATCAAGTTTTATCAAATCCAATATAGCAGACTGCAAACACTTAATACCCATAATTTACAATGTTCTTTAGGGGAATTATTATGCAAGAGTATAAATTATTCAACAATGGAGAGTGGATTGACTCAACAACAAGCGAAACTTTTGATGATATCAATCCTGCAACCCTTGAAAAACTGGCAACGCTGCAGGTAGCATCCGAAGACGACGTAGACCGGGCAGTAAAAGCCGCCTGTAATGCTTTTGGGGCATGGAGCGAAACCCCGCCGCCCAAACGGGCAATGGTGCTGTTCAAGGCCGCACGTATGCTGGAAGAAAGAAAGGACGACCTGGCGGCCCTGATGACCAGGGAGATGGGCAAGGTCCTGTCCGAAACACGCGGGGATGTCCAGGAAGCCATCGACATCACCCTGTACGCTGCCGGGGAAGGGCGGCGGATGTTCGGCGAGACCACTACCTCGGAGTTGAAGGACAAATTCTGCATGACCGTGCTGCGTCCGATCGGAGTGATAGGAATGATCACTCCCTGGAACTTCCCAATGGCCATTCCTGCCTGGAAGATAATGCCGGCACTGGTGGCAGGGAATACCATTGTAATGAAACCAGCCAGCGATACACCGCTATTGACAATAAAGCTGGTTGAGATACTTATAGAAGCGGGACTGCCGCCCGGTGTGATAAACCTGGTGTTCGGGCCCGGGGATACGGTTGGCCAGGCGATAGTCCGCCATCCCGATATCAGGGCGATCTCATTCACGGGCAGCCTGGAAACAGGAAAATGGATAATGGGCGAATGTGCCAGGGACATGAAACGGGTATCACTGGAACTGGGCGGCAAGAACCCCATAATCATTATGGATGATGCAGATATCGACCTTGCAGTGGACGGTGTGGTCTGGGGTGCCTTTGGTACGACAGGACAGCGATGCACTGCTGCCAGCAGGGTCATTGTACACGAAACTGTAAAGGACGAGTTCACACAAAAACTCCTGGCTAAGACCCTGTCCCTCAAACTGGGTGACGGGCTAAAACCAGATACAGATGTAGGTCCGGTCATCAACCTGTCCCAACTTGAAAAGATAGAAAAATATACTGTTATCGGGAAGAACGAAGGCGCAAACCTGTTAACAGGCGGCAACCTGGCAGATCCGGGACTTCCCGGACATTTCTTTGAACCAACCATATTCACGGAAGTGGACCAGGACATGCGTATAGCCCAGGAAGAGATATTCGGTCCGGTCGTGGCCTTGATACCGGTATCCGGATTTGATGAAGCCATTGAGGTAACAAATAACACTATGTACGGTCTGTCTTCATCCATATATACCAGGGATATTTCAAATGCATTCAAGGCAATCGAGAAGATCGAGGCAGGGATAACTTATATAAACTCATCAACCATCGGCGCAGAAGTTCACCTGCCGTTTGGTGGTGTAAAGGGCACGGGCAACGGATTCAGGGAAGCAGGAACCGATGCTGTCAGGGAATTTACTGAAGTTAAGGCCGTGTATTTTGATTACAGCGGCAGGCTCCAGAAGGCACAGATTGAATAAGAAATCACAACAGGAAAAAATATGATCGAACCACCAGGACAAAGGTCTAAGGAGATCATTGAGCGCGATTGTAATGTAATGCCGGCATGTCTGGCCCGCCCTTATCCACTGGTCGTAGACAGGGCACAGGGTTCTGTCATCACTGATGTGGAAGGAAGGGAGTACATAGATTTTGTGGCAGGTATCGCTGTAATGAACGCGGGCCATTCGAACCCGGTGGTATCGTCGGCAATATCGGCACAAATGGAAAAGATGGCCCACTGCGGCTTCCCTGACTTCTATGCCGAGCCCCCGGTCAGGCTGGGCGAAAAGCTGAAAAGCCTGACCCGGTATGACCGGGTGTTTTTGTGTAACAGCGGGACCGAGTCTGTGGAAGCTGCCATCAAACTGGCCATGTGGAAGACCCAGCGGCAGAACCTTGTAGCTTTTTACAATTCTTTTCACGGCCGGACACTGGGTTCCCTGTCCCTGACCTGTTCAAAGACCAGACAAAAGGAACATTTTCCGTCCCTCAGGGTTGTGCACACCCATTATGCTTACTGCTACCGCTGTCCCCTAAACCTGGAATATCCGGATTGCGGAATATCATGTGCCAGGGAGATTGAATCACTTATCTTCAAGCGTGAACTTAGTCCCGATGATACTGCTGCCATTGTTGTGGAGCCTGTGCAGGGCGAGGGTGGTTATATCGTACCGCCGCCAGAGTTCCACCAGGAGATCAGGCGCATCTGTGATGACCATAATGTGCTGATGGTGGCTGATGAGGTGCAGGCGGGCTGCTGGCGCACAGGTACTTTCATGGCTATGGAGAACTTCGGTGTCAGGGCCGACATCGTATGCATGGCCAAGGCACTGGGTGCCGGCCTGCCCCTGGGTGCCATGCTGTCAGGCAGCGAAATAATGGACTGGCCGCCGGGTACTCATTCCAATACATTTGGCGGCAACCTGCTGGCATCGGCTGCTTCTGTAGCTGCACTGGAGTATATGGAAAAAGAGGAACTGGGCACTCATGCAAGGGAACTGGGAGGGCATATCATGCAGCGGTTGAGGGAGATGCAGTCAGAATATCCTGTTATCGGGGATGTACGC
Source organism: Methanosarcinales archaeon (assembly GCA_013330355.1). GTDB lineage: Archaea > Halobacteriota > Methanosarcinia > Methanosarcinales > Methanocomedenaceae > Methanocomedens_A > Methanocomedens_A sp7939u. The sequence continues at coordinate 501 of DUIM01000113.1, read as the reverse complement.
GGTCTTGGGCTGATGATAGGGGTTGAGTTCGTCAAGCCGGACGGGTCCGTTGACCCTGGTTTACGGGACAGGATAATTATTGAAGGGTTCAGGGAAGGCATTGTCCTGCTCTCATGCGGCGACTCTGTTATCAGGTTCTCCCCGCCGCTGGTCATGACAAGGGAGGAGGCTGACACCGGGCTGGACAGGTTTGAGGCTGCACTGAAGAGGGCTGTCAAATAGATCAAGCTGTCAAATGTGTTACTGTCAAATAGGTTATATACTATAACAAATTTTACAATCAACACACACTATTTACCGGAGACCCTGTCTTGACAGAAAATGAGAATAAAAAAACCATACTGGCTGACCTCGTCCCATATGTAGTCATGGGAGTATTCCTGCTTATTGTACAGATAATATCGGTCATGCTTGCCCAGCCCATGATAGACGAGGGCATGCAGTTCACCGAAAATCCTGATAGCATCTGGAATTCAATCTATTACATAGGACTTATACTGG
>DUIM01000134.1 GCA_013330355.1 Methanosarcinales archaeon | reverse complement strand
AAACTAAAACCAGAAGCAGGTGTGCATGTAGCTGATCAAATGGTTGGAAAATTCAGGTAGTGATATACTTGACGGAACAAATTCATCTTAATAACTATACCCTGCAGTTCTGCTGCGGTTGGGTGTGCAGCCGCAACGTTTGACTGAAACTAAGGAAATTGCATCTATCGATATCGAAATGCATTTATAATCTCCGATACGTGAACAAAAACATGAATAACCTGCTGGATGAATATGCACTGGTAAGCCCACTGCGGCACAGCAACAACTGGCTAAAACTCATCGTGGTTGCCGCAGGGGTGCTTGGCGGTGTATCGGCCGCATCGCCGGTAACACCCCTGTTCATAGCTGTATGCATGGGTTTTGCAGCAGTTGTCCTGGCCAAGGTCCCTGTAAAATTCTATTTAAAGCTGATAGCTTTACCTCTGGGTTTTGCAGCCACCGGGTCCATTGTCATACTGTTTTTCTTTGGCACAGGATATGAAATTGCATCCATTGATGCACTCGGGTATCATCTGGCGATTCGCAGCCAGGGATTGAATATGGCGGTCCTGGTAATGGCGAGAACGCTTAGCGGAATGTGCTGCCTGTTCTTTCTTGCACTCTCAACACCCATGGTCGAACTTTTTTCAGTGCTCAAGACATCCAGGGTGCCGGATGTTCTCATTGAACTCTCAATGCTGATATACCGTTATATCTTTGTCCTGCTGGAAGTGGCAGTTAGCATAAAATTCGCCCAGACAGTAAGGCTGGGTTATAAGGACTTTCTGAGTTCACTGCATTCTACTGCCATGCTGGCAGGCACCCTGTTCATCAGGTCATGGGAACAGGGAGAAAGACTATATATAGCAATGGATTCCAGGTGTTATGACGGGAAACTGGCTATGTTCTCCTATAAAAAGCCGGTTAAAGCCTTTGAATTGATACTCACCTCAATTTACGTTATTTCAATAATTGCAATTTCCTTTGCCACGAAAAACATCTCTATAGTATGAAGAAAAAACATGGTTATTCTTGAAACACGGGACCTGAAATATGCATACCCGGACGGGACACTGGCACTTGACGGTCTCGACATCGAAATTGAAAAGGGCAAGAGGATAGCCTTCGTTGGCCCAAATGGCTCAGGAAAATCAACCCTGTTCCTGTTATTGAACGGTATCCTGCAACCCATGCGAGGAGAGGTGCTTTTCCAGGGCAGACCGATAAAATACGATGCAAAGTCGCTTCGTGAGGTGCGAAAGCAGATAGGGATTGTGTTCCAGAACTCCGATGACCAGCTATTTGCCCCCACTGTATACCATGATGTAGCTTTTGGGCCTGTCAACTTGGGACTCCCTGAAGAAAAGGTAGAAAGGTGTGTAAATCGTACCCTTGAATACCTGGGTCTTACCGAACTCAGGGATAAACCACCTCATCACCTGAGTGGCGGACAGAAGAAAAAGGTTGCAATTGCAGGTGTGGTCGCCATGGAACCAGAGGTTATCATCCTTGATGAACCCCTATCCAACCTTGACCCTGCCGGAGCCAGTGAGATTGTGGAGCTGCTAAATGAATTGAAACATTTTGGAAAGACCATAATCATCTCTACCCATGATGTGGACCTTGCATCAAGATGGGCTGATGTTGTGTATGTCCTGAACCGTGGTAAGGTATATAATTCAGGGCACCCGTCACGTATTTTTGCTGACAGTGCACTTATGGAGAATACAAAACTGAAACTTCCCACTATTGTTGAGACCTTCAGGGAATTTGAAGCAAGGGGAATTGCTGACGGACATGCCCCCATGACACTTCTTGACCTGGTGGACTCGGTAGAGGGGCCGTATATCGGTGTAAGGTGTGCGGTGGCTGATTGTGATATTCCTAAAGGACAGCAGGTTGGGTTATTCATGCGGGAAGGCACTATCGTGGCTGTGCCATTTACACAGCAGGAGGCTGCCGGCCTGGCACTATCCGATGCTGCTGCTGGCGATGAGGTACTAATTGAGGATGTCAGGGGTTCGCTTATGTCCGGGACCGGCCGCATACATGTAGTCCGGATACCCAGGGTGATCGAAGGCGGTTCAAAGAATGTGGATATTGGTGATCTTCGGGCATTGGTGGACAGGGCGACTTTTGACAGGGTTGGTGCAATGGGCACATCTGCCAAGGTAACTGCGGCAAAGGCAGGGATCCACCCCGACTTTGAGGTAGATGTCATACAGTCTGCAATGCTGTATGCCCTGCGGGGCCTGGACTGCCTGATACTGGCCAGCGGCGGTATGGCTGAACTTGTAAAACAGCGGGTGGATGAGCGTAACAGCAACGGTTGTCGTAATATCCAGTGCAGCATAGAGAAAATCCGAGCAAGCACTTTTTGACTTTGGTGAGCCTTACGTAGCTACTTATTATGGAATGGCAGGTTTAGGATATTTGGGGCAGAATAACCTGAATACAACCCAGGTGACCCTGAACAGGCCATCATTTGAATATATGTTCAATGATGGTAGGAAGGAATCCGGGTAATAACAATGGGACCACCTTAACAATAATTATAATGGTCATGATATTCAGGAAAAATATCTTTCTCAACCGATTATTCTCAAAAAGATACAATACAACAAATATTACTGGGATTAACACCAGCAAGAAATAGATTTTCAGATCATGGGTCACCAGGATGCTCAGGTTTGAGAGGGTAGTTAATACAATTATAAAGGAAGTGATCTCACCTGCACTATTTTCAATTTTTGTCCCTATTGAAATATATGACAGGACCAGGGTCAACCCGAGAATGAACACGCTGACGATAATGATGATGCTATTGTTATGTATCTGTGCAAATGATAAAAGAAATGTCAGCAGTATGGTCATAAAAGAGATGGACATACCCACCATTATCATAGTGGTGATCTCCTTATTTGCTGTTATTTCCTGCCTCTCTTTGTAATCCATTCTGGTCTCCTACCGTATATATCAAATCAAATGATATTTATTTATATGGTTGACCATCAACACGGATTTTATTAAACTCCCAAATGACCGATAGGTCCAATGGGAGGATTTTAGTATAAAGGGTGGGTCAATTTTGGGTGGGAATTTCCAAAATTTTAAATGTAGCATAAGCTGATAAAGATTTAGTTGGAATGAGAAATAAATGAAATTAAAAAATGTAGTCTGATTTTCCGGAGATACTAATAGTTCAGTAATATTTAAATAATGTTATGTAATTATACAGACATGGTGAATAGGATGAGTAAAGCTAACAGATCTTTAATTCAAAACGAGCATGGTATGGAACTACCTATAAATATCGTGGTTATGTTGGTAGTAGGAATGGTTGCCCTGGCCGCCCTCCTGGCTATTATTCCTGAGTCAAAAAAAAACCTGGTAATAGAAGTGATATCGGTCAATGGTGAGGAGGGGGTCACCAGTAATATCGACAATGGTGTAAGCAATAGTGTGACGGTTGATGTAAAAGTGTATGACAGTGAAAATAACATGGTAGAAGGAGCTAACGTAATAGTTACAGGCGGAGGCGGTTTGGGTTCTGACAAGACAGATGTAACAGGACAGGCGAATTTTACTGTATCAAATGTTTTCATCCGCTTGAACCAGGATTCCATAGACCTCAAAATGGTGGTTAAAGCCAACGGGTTCTATGATTACACTGATGAATCTGCAATATTGATCACTTAGGTATGTTCCGGGACGAGACCGCCGCAGTGGGCCTGCCCATGAGGATGGTAGTACTTACTATCGTCGGAATGGCCGGGCTTGCTGCCATGGTTACTTTTATTGGTGACGTAAACCTGGTGCCAAAAACCATGCATGCCGATATTACCGGCATTGATAGCAGTACAACAAGTAGTGTATTACATGTTGACAACGGTATTAAGAACGTCAATATCCGTGTAATTGATGTAGATGGCAGGCCTGTGGTGGGCGCAACAGTGGTTATCTATGGTTTACATGCTTCTGCTTCAGGTGTGACTGACAGTAACGGAAATGCCCTGGTCAATATTGATACATCTTCTATAATTGTTTCAGGTGAAGGATACCTGAAACTATCAGCTAAAGCCAGTGGATTTGTTAATTACCAGAATGACTTTGCCCTGAAAGTGGTTGATAGTTAACGCTTCATCTATGAAGTGTCGAAGTGCCTGTTGGTAATTATGAACTTTGCGATCACAGCCGCAGCGAAGAGTAGTGCCAGTCCGGTAGGATAATAAGTAGAGCGTATGATGTCCCACCTGTCGGCCCAGACAAGGCAGCCTGTAGCAATAAGTGCAACAGATGCTACTATGCCTGAAAGTTCTACAGGTACCTTGACATTGCCTATAGTTATCTTGTTCATATTCTCCTGGCGCTGTAATCTTTTTTTCGTGTCTTCCAGTTCTTTACTGAGGGTTTCGATCTGGGAGATATGAGCATTGTTTATTGATTCCACTGAGGCAGATGTCTTTTCCTTCAGGCTCGTTTGTTGTCCACCCAGTTCTTCAATTCTGCTACTGGCAGCTTGTAATTCCTGCCTAAGGGCATCCACGGAACTGTTAAGCTGTGTAAGTTCATTCGACTTTATTGCAGCAAGTCCGCTTGTTACTATTTCTATGGCATCATACAGTTCATTGCATTCAGCCCGCAATTCCTTGTATCCAGCTTGCAGTTCCTCTATATCAGGGTCTGTCCAGTGGATGTTTTCAGATGATTCCGGATCAGTCCTGATGTAATCATCCTTACCGGTTGACAATCTCCGCTCAACTGCACGCAACCGCCTATCGATACTTCGCACGCTCTGGTCAAATGACTCTATCCTTCCGTAAACATCTGTTTTTTCCATGGACTCAACCTGCGGGCAATTTAAAACATCAAAAGATAAATACTTTGTCCTCTTCTTTCGAACCCTGGTGTTAATTTGTGGAAAGATGAACATGGTATTGATACAATTCCACTAAAACTGGTGGTCTACCTGGCCCTGGTTGGAATTATCATTGTACTTACAGCAATTGGCCTGAATAATGCAGGACCGCCAATGGATGGCGCCTTAATGGAGCGTCAGCTGGGGGCGGTTAAATCCGGTATTGAACTTATGCAGTCAGGATATGCCAGGGACCTGTCTGACCCGTACGCTCCCACCGGCAATATCAGGAGCTTTGACCTAGTACTGCCCGAGCGCCTGGAATACCTGTCATTCGGAGTGGATCCTGACCCTGACAATAACGGAATCCTCACAGATACGCCGCCGGATCTGGTGACAGATAACGGTGACGTGATCTACTATAAGTTAAGGGGCGACGGCAAGAGGCTAATTAAGCTCCGGGATTCGGTCCACATCCGCGAGGGTGAATTAGTAAACGGCCGCTGGTCGCCCACGTCGGTGGACGGACTTGGGCAGGCCGTTGTGCTAACAGGCGGCAGCCAGTCTGTGACTTTTGAACTGGTCTGTGACAGGGGTACTACATACACACTTTCGCACCTGAGCGATAATCTGGATGCATACATAAATCCTGGTAATGATGGTGGGCTGCCACATGGCTTGTTTGTATCAGTAAATCCGGATTCCATCCCTGCTGATGATGTTACTGAGGGCAGGGTTACGGTACAGCTGGTCGA
>DUIM01000037.1 GCA_013330355.1 Methanosarcinales archaeon | reverse complement strand
ACAGTTGAAGAAGTGGGATTTGACCAGTACGGCAGAATACTTATAAAAATTTTTAATTGAGTTGGGTCTTTAAACGGGAGAATGAAACAAAGGGGTTATTGTTAACTCTATTTTTCATATTCTTTTTATATGTAAACCACATATCTGGATACCATGATGGGTAACACCTTCGGGAAAGCATTCTCGATCACAACATGGGGCGAGAGCCACGGTCCTGCCATAGGTGTGGTCATCGATGGATGCCCTCCCGGACTGGAGTTGACAGAAACTGACATACAGCTTGAACTGGACCGCAGACGTCCCGGCCAGAGCGAGATTTCCACACCCCGCCAGGAAGAGGACAGGGTGGAGATACTTTCAGGAGTGTTCGAGGGAAAGACCACAGGCACACCCATTGCCATGCAAGTCAGGAACAAAGATGCTGACTCCTCCAAATATGACATTATCAAGAACATGCCCCGCCCCGGTCATGCCGACTATACTTACCAGATGAAGTACGGCATACGTGACCACAGGGGAGGAGGTCGCTCATCTGCCAGGGAGACCATTGGCCGTGTGGCTGGAGGAGCAGTGGCAAAAAAGATACTGGAGCGCCATGGTATTGAAATACTGGCCCACGTTGTTGAACTTGGCGGCATAAAGGCTTCACCCGTACAAGTTGATGAAATAAAGGCCAATGTGGAATCAAACCCGGTACGCTGTGCCGACCCCGAAGCTGCAAAGACCATGCTGGAAAGAGTAAAACAGGCCAGGGAAGATAAGGATAGCATCGGCGGAATTGTTGAGATACTGGCTCTTGGGGTCCCCCCGGGCCTGGGCGAACCTGTGTTCGATAAACTGGACTGTGACCTGGCAGGGGCTCTTATGGGAATCGGTGCAGTCAAGGGCGTGGAAATCGGTTCAGGTTTTGCATCTGCTGCCATGACCGGCAGCCAGATGAACGACCCCTTCGAAATGCGAAATGGAAAGGTGGTATGTTCCACCAACAATGCAGGTGGAATTCTGGGTGGTATCTCCAATGGTGAAATAATTGTCTGCAGGATAGCTGTTAAACCCACGCCCTCCATTGCCCGGTCCCAGAAGACTGTGGACATGTCTGATTTGTCTGAAACCAATATAACAATAGAAGGGCGACATGACCCCACAATCCCGCCCAGGATCGTACCTGTAGCCGAAGCCATGACAGCTCTGGTACTTGCCGACCACCTTATTAGAGCACAATCATATACAAAGTAATCATGAGCTAAAAGTTAGCATTTATTTCCTGGTATTTCTACTCATTATTTTGCAGCATTTCATTGTCTCGTCGGCTAAACCCGGGCTGGAAATCAATATTCCGGACAATTCAAGTCTTTTTGACCTTCTCGGAAATAAAAGTCATAAGGTCAAGGAAATCATCCATTGTGTCAAGTTTTTTCTTCTCCACGAGTACAGTATTTTCTACCTTCTCTGATCTGCAATGTCCATTTACAATGACCATAGAATAAGTATTTGTCACTTCAGATATGCTGCTCATCAACTTTGCCCTTTTCATCATTGTTCCCGAGTAATTACTAAAACCCGTAAGAATCTTGGAGATATTATCCTGGTTAATGTTCTCCCTGTGCTCGAATGAAACAGCACTGAACGGTGCCTGTGATATTGGAATCACTTCAATATCTAAATTGGATAATATGGATCTTATTGTTGTTCCCGGCTCTTTTTCAACCGGATGGGTCCCGGATTTCACCTTTGTATTATCTACATTTAGAAAATCAATAGCAAGGGCAATTCCAGTATTAAACATTTCTTCAATCCTGATCACCATATCCACAGACATGTCCATACCCTCCTCTTCATATTTACTTATGGTACGCCTGGATAAACCAAGCTCTGAAGCCATGGCACCAATTGAAAGTTTTTTGCATATCCGCTGTTCGCGAAGCACACTACCATCCACACTAACATACAGCCCTCCAGGTGCCGCATACACCACAGGCGGCAGTTCCTCTATAAAATAATCAAATATAGTATCGATATTTACAGATGGAATACCATATCTATAATATACAACAGTGGGTTCCAGTGGTTGGTCCCTGGTCTTCTCCCCGACTAAAAGCGCAGACCCCTCCAGGTATTCTGCCAGATACATCATTTCCTGTGCAGTATCCTCTTTCAGACCGTCGATATTGGAAAGTACCTTTATCAATAATAACCGTTCATTGCGCCTTGCAGCGATGTCAAAGCTTCTGGGCCTGATATTGCAACGTTCGGAAACATTAAATCCGCTTTGTTCCAGTATGCTTATGACCTGGTTTATCAATATCTCTTTATTCATCTTCTTTGAAGTTGTGCATAGTAATACTATATAAAATAAGAGGTTAATTATACATATGACCAGTTAAAATTCTAGAGGTTTGCAGCATGAACGATATCAGGGTACATCTTATAATCTCAGGGAGGGTGCAGGGAGTGTTTTTCAGGCACAATACTATGAAAAAAGCAGTCGAATTGGGATTAAAAGGCTGGGTGAAAAACCTTCCTGATGGGAACGTTGAAGCTGTATTTGAAGGATTTCCTCAACAGGTTCATGAGATGGTCCGGTGGTGCCATATGGGACCACCATTTGCAGATGTCAAAAACGTAGAAGAAGTATGGGAAGAGCCTACCCGCGAGTTCAGTTCCTTTGATTTACGCTACAAATGACCTCTTAACCTTAATCATTATACCCCGCATCTATGCTGCGGTTGGGACAAGCCATGGTCAATGCAACCTCAATAGCCCAAGACATGAGATACTCCAAAACTCTGCTGTGGAGAGCTTTATTGATTGATAGGGTAAAAGATATTATTGCCTAGTTCAACTATTAGTATCAACTATGGATCCGGAAATAATCTATGACGATATAGGAAGTTATCCACTTCCTGAAGGAATCTCCAGGGACTGGATAGAACAGGCGGTCACGTCCAGGGCCGATGATGAGCGCCTGTTTGGGATGATATCTGATACAATGGAGCAAAAGATAGCGGCTGGTGTGGAAGTACCGACCTATCCCCAGTTCCAGGACATGAATCGGCAATACTTACGAATAATCAATGACCCTGAGCTGACAGAAGCACCCCTGCTGGTAAAAGAATCAGAGGCAAAGATACTGGAACTTGAAGCTCTTTCAGGTCTGGGTGCAAAGTACAGGAAGGAGCACGGTAAACCCCTTGACATCCGTGTATGTGTTACCGGTCCGGTTGAGCTTTACTTAAAGGAGTTCGGGGGAACATCCTATAGTGATGTTCTGCTGGCCTTTGCCAAAAGCACAGACCGGTTCATTAAGAATTCCATTAAACATTCGGGAGACCTCAACGTTGTAACTGTTTCCATTGACGAGCCCAGTATCGGCATAAACCCCCAGATCATGCTTAACGATGAGGATATAATAAAGGCCCTGACCGTGGCAGGGAAAAGTGCACACCAACACGGTATCGACACTGAGATACACCTGCATTCCCCACTTAATTATAAGCTGGTCTGCCAGGTCCCTTCCATTAATGTAATTGGGGTCGAATCCGCTGCCAGCCCTTCGTACCTGGAGCTCATTGACCGCGCTGACTTACTGGTATCTGATACATTCCTCAGGGTAGGGATAGCCAGGACCGATATTTTCGGCCTGAGCGCAGTGCTTAACGAGAAGTATGATACCAATGTATGGAAAGAAACAGACAAGCTCATGGAAGTGGTTACCCATATGGAAACCCCTGAGGTAATTGCCGGGAGACTCGCCAATACCTATAGGATGTTCGGTGATACTATAAGGTACGCCGGACCTGATTGCGGACTGGGCTCATGGCCTTCCCAGGGGCTTGCACAGTATCTTCTAAGCAATACAGCTAAAGGCATTGAAATGTTTTGCAAGCAC
>DUIM01000011.1:2963-4397 GCA_013330355.1 Methanosarcinales archaeon | reverse complement strand
CCTCTGATGGCTTTTTGGTTATCGGGGGCCGGGATGCGGGCACTAATGAGGAAGCGGTGAAGAAGTATATGGAAAAGCGGGATATCTTTTTCCATACTGAAGCGCCGGGGTCGCCTGTAGTTGTTATTAAGACGGAAGGCAAGGAAGTTCCGCAGACCACGCTGGAGGAGGCTGCCATGTTTGTGGTGTCCAACTCGGTTGTGTGGAAGTCGGGGCGGGCTGAGGGTGACTGTTACTGGGTGACGCCAGAGCAGGTGTCCAAGACTCCTGAGAGTGGTGAGTTCGTGCCCCGGGGTTCGTTCATTATCAGGGGCAAGCGGAATTATATGACTGCACTGGTGGGTGCGGCGGTGGGGATTCAACTGAAAGGGGCTGTGAGGCTGGTGGGCGGGCCGCCCGGGGTTGTGCGAAGGCTGGCACAGTATGTGGTTGAGGTAGAGCCGGGTGGGTTTAACCAGAACGATATTTCGAAGAAGGTCTACAAGATGCTGGTGGATGAGGTTGGGGACAGGGCGCTGGTGAAGTCGATCGCTTCGGCTGACAGGATTGCTATGATGCTGCCGCCGGGGGAGTCGGGGGTGAAGATGGGGTGAATGCATCACTTCATTTCATTGAAACAATATATATAGAATGTGTTGTAATAATTATAGTAAATGTCCAGTGAAATAAAATCGTTTGGGGAACATAAGGCGCGATGGGTTACCATTTCTAGTGATGAATACGAATCTATGAAATCTACACTGGAAATTATGTCGGACCCCGAACTTATGCAACAGATAGAAGAAAGTAGAGAAGATTTTAAAGCGGGAAGATATATAGAACTTCGCGAGCTTATTGAAGAAGAATGATAGAATTCAATTCATTTCATCTCATCTTTGTGCTTAAATGCCACGATTTTTATTAATTTATTTTCTTCATCGATTTTAAATAAAATTCTCCATCGTCTTTCAAAGTAAATTTCCCATATTCCATCAAGGGGAGAACGGAGTGGCTTAGCATACGACATTGGGGTATTTTCGAGTTTTAGTAATTTTTTAAATAACCGCATTTTTAAGTGTTTATCACACTTTTTGTCAATCAGTTTCTTTGGGTTTTTTAGGATTATTATTTTGTAGACCATTTTTTACCAATTGTATATCAGGTTCTGAGTATATAATGTTTTTTTGAATTATGTTTGAATGTCATCATTGAATCTTTGTTATCAATATTGGTAACAAATGTTGATTAAGTGTCGGACTAGAGACTGGTGAAGTCGATTGCTATGCTGCTGCCGCCGGGGGAGTCTATGGTGAAACTATATAATTTCTGGGATCAGTTAAAACTTCATTCAATATCCTCTTTGAGCTCGTCTTCACCGTACCTGATGTAGGTGCCCCTTTTACTGAACTCATTGAGAATACCCCTTAGAGGGACTCCTGTAATATCAGAAGCTTC
>DUIM01000011.1:1004-2572 GCA_013330355.1 Methanosarcinales archaeon | reverse complement strand
ACCCGCCTGAGCCCATCCCGGATGACATCAGAGAGATTTGAGTAATATTTGCCTATAAGCTGGTTTTCCACATCTCTTTCTAATTCTTCAGGTAAGGTAATTGTCTTTTTTATATGCATACTAAATACCTATCTAATACGTATTGAGTAAGACAAGACCTGATGATATCGTATAATATATAATTATTGCTTTAGTAGTTCACAAGATGCTGGTGAATATGTTGGAAGACAAGGCGCTGGTGAAATCGATTGCAACGGCTCAGAAGGATTGCCATGCTGCTGCCGCCGGGGGAATCGAGTGTAAAGAAGGGGTGAGTTATTCTTATTGCACATAAGCAATGTATGTCCACTAGGTGATGTTTTGCTGAAAAAATCAATGTACGGTAATCTCGGCACAAAATCCATGGAAGACATAATGGAAGGGCTGCGGGATAAAGAAGACAGAAAATTATCCCTCAACCCAACCCCTCAACAACCTTCCGCACATCCTCATAAACACCCACATTAAGCCACATAACCCGTGCCAGTTTATCCAGAGCATCCAGCCCCTCATCCCTGGATATTAGACCGACTTTTACAGCCCTGACCACCACACCAATAGAACCTGTAACCTCCAATCCCAGCCCGGCAGCAAACCTCCTGGCAGCCAGGTCGTCAATCAGGACCGGGCAATGCCTGCTTCTTGCCAGCATAATAGCCTCGGCCTCTCCCGCATCTATCCCCGCACTGTTGGCGATATCTTCTGCACTATCACCAGGCTCTTCAACAACAATCCATCCATTCTCAATCTCCCCCTCTATCAGAAAAGCATCGGCCTTGCCCTCTTCCTTTCCTCTGTCCACGACTTCCATCTTGACAGTACTGGGAATAATCACACTGCCGAAGAGTGTCTTTAAAAGGTCCAAACTGCCGATCATGGCAAGGTGTATTAACGGACCTGAATTGCTAACTGTCATTTTTCCTGCAGCGCCCACTGGATGTCTACGTCCAGATCCTCCTTTTCATACTTGAACGGGATATTTCGTACCTTCAGTTCCTCAAGGGCTGCCCTGTAGGTTATTCCTGCCTTGCCTGCTGCCTTCCACAAAGATATCCTGCCCTCTGAATAAGATTCAAATGCTTTTTTGATACGGTACTCCCTTAGACCGTTCCCTATGAGCTTGCGAAGCATGGTGCCTTTGTCAATAAGTTCCAGTCCGGCTGCTTCTTCAATATCATGTATATATTGCTCCGGCAGCCGTAATGATATGGTCTTCATAATTCGTTATTACAATTTATTATATTGTATACTTAACAGTTTTGTACGTTTTTAATTGAGAAAATCAGCCATAGTATGATAAAAGAGACAGGACGCTGGTGAAATCGATTGCAACGGCTCAGAAGGATTGCTATGATACTGCCGCCGGGGGAGTCGGGGGGTGAGGAAAAAATAACGCTGGTAATGGACAATCTGAACACACACGAACCCTGATCTTTTTATGAAGCATTTCCGCCATTTAAAGCAAAGGCAATATTGGACCGATTCGAGTTTGTATACACTCCAAAGCATGGGAGTTGGTTGAATATGGC
>DUIM01000011.1:0-687 GCA_013330355.1 Methanosarcinales archaeon | reverse complement strand
ATGGCTGAGATTGAGTTGAACGGGCAGTGTTTGAACAGAAGGATCGATGACATTGAGGTTGTCAGCAAAGAGGTACTGGCATGGCAAAAATACAGAAATAATAAAAATGCGAAAGTCAAGTTAAAGTTTGGTAAATCTCAGATAAAGTCATGTGACACAATCCAAAGCACCCTTGTACAGCAACGTGTACAGCCAGAGTTACCATGTGTACAGCCTTGAGTCCTTGAGTGCTTCCACCACACCAGCCCCATACTGGCCAGCAGTTACCAGATCAGCAGCATCTTTCAGTGCCGGATGAGCATTTCCCACTGCCACACCCAGACCAGCCGTCCTGATCATTTCAATATCATTGACCGAATCCCCTATAGCAACAAAGTCTCCTGTGTCAAGTCCCATCATTTCAGCCACACTTACCAGTGCCGTACCCTTATTCACATCCAAGGTCTTTATGTGAACAGCAAAACCTGTGTCCACAAGTTCTATACCCCTGATGTTCCCATCCACAACCACCTGCTTGGCAGCATCTATGTCAAAATTACGCCGCAGTGCCACATCTGATCTCCTTTCCGAACCGTCCAGTTCCTCAAGGTCAAAATGCTCCCCGAGTATCCCAAGGACTTCCTGACAACGAACCTTGTCCCCGCTGACATGGACCAGGCCGTCAAATCCCATGGATATCACGCCGCC
>DUIM01000126.1 GCA_013330355.1 Methanosarcinales archaeon | reverse complement strand
ACCCATTGACTCATTCTGCTGATTGTACAATCACTGAATAACCCTGAGTCTAATTAAGGGCATAAGGCTGCCTGGCAGGATAACGGATAAGGGTTGACCGGATTATTTTTTGTGTGGAAGCTGTTCGATATGATATATGACATAAGAAATCACTTATCCACACTGTAGTTCAGGCCGCACTCATTACAACGATAAGTGATCAATTCTTTGCCCTTGGTACTTTTACTGAGAATAGATTCCATCCAGCTGCCACATGTGGGACATTTCTGGTCGAACAGGGAATGATCTCGTTTTTCCATGCCCCCTCATCACCTGCCCATCTGCTTGTGTGCCCGCGCCAGGTGTCCTGCAGCCTGGGCACCTATCAGGGATATCTCACCGGCCAGTGCTGCTGCGCCTATTATCTCAGCAAGTTTTTTAGCATTGGTACCGGGTGGATCTCCTGCTCCTGCCACCCCCAGCATTTCAAGGCACTCGCGCTGGGTGGCAATACCTGTACCGCCTCCCACCGTACCAACCTGTATGGCAGGCAGCGTCACACTGCAGTACAGGTCGCCTTTTTCCGTAAGTTCCATACTGGTGATCGCACTGCTGGCTTCCACCACATGAGCCGCATCCTGCCCGCATGCCAGGTACATAGCTGCAACAATGTTTGCCACATGTGCGTTAAATCCTGTACTTCCGGCCCTGGCCGAACCCAGCAGGTTCTTCTTGTAATTGACCGTTGCCATTGATCCGGGTTCTGTCCTGAGCTTTTGCCTGACCACATTTCCCGGAATGACCACATCTGCAACAACAGTCTTTCCCCTGCCCAAAATATTATTGATAGCCGAGGGTTTCTTATCAGTACATACATTGCCTGAAAGTGATACCAGTTCCACATCAAGTTGGTCTGTCAGAAAATCGCAAATGGCCTCTGATGCAATAGTTGCCATGTTCATACCCATGGCATCCTTGGTATCGAACCTGAACCTGAGATACACATTGTTCCCTGCCACAAAGGGCATAACGTCAAGCAGTTCCCCGAACCTGGTAGTCCCGGATGCCTTTGCCTTCATGGCCTCAAAGTTCCCGGGATCATTGACCCAGTCAACGAACTCCCTGGCCCGGACCACATCCTTTACTGTGAAAACAGGTGCACGGGTCATGCCGTCATTGAAAATCCTGACATTGGTACCGCCGCACGCCGAGATCACCGAACAGCCCCGGTTGGTACTGGCTACCAGTGCCCCTTCTGTAGTGGCCATGGGTAAGTAATAATTCCCGCATGTATATTCACCATTGATAGTAACAGGCCCGGCAATTCCAAGAGGGATCTGGATTGCTCCGATCATATTTTCAATATTGCGTTTTGCAGCTTCTGCTTCATCGATGGAGAATCTGCCCACATTATCAAGTTCTGTACCAGTCATGCGAACTGCGGCTTCTCTCCTTATGTCCACTGCTTCTATGGCATCCACGAACTGGTCGATTGTATGGAGTTTCATCTCTCCTTTTACTACCTGTTGTATGATCTCCTCTTTTGACAACCCCTTATCCTGGTTCATGCAAACACTGTTGTGCAATAATCTATTTAACTCTGGCGAAAACCGATATTACTGGTTTCCAGGGATACCTGGAAATGGCTTGAATCAAATAGACTGGCAATCCGGCTAAATTAAGTATATAAACAAATAAGCAGATAGAAAGATATAGAAAAAAGCACAGCATATTTATATGGCACATAATTATATTAAAGGAGAATAACGTGGCAGATACTAATAACAATGATTCCGGATCCACTGATGACATTCTGGGTGGACTTGATATTGAATCCACCGCCGATATCCAGGTTCCTGAGGACCTGATCGACCAGGTGATAGGCCAGGAACATGCAGTTGAGGTAGTTAAGAAGGCGGCAACCCAGCGGCGGCACGTTATGATGCTGGGTACACCTGGTACCGGCAAGTCAATGCTGGCCAAGGCCATGGCAGATCTTCTGCCAAAAGAGGAATTGCAGGATGTACTGGTATATAATAATCCTGAAGACAATAATACACCTAAGATCAGGGTAGTGCCTGCCGGCAAGGGCAAGGAGATAGTGGACGCTCACAAACAGGAAGCAAGAAAACGGATGCAAGCCCGCAACATGTTCATAATGATGTTCGTGTTCGGCATAATTATCTACTCACTTTATACCCAGACGCTGATCTGGGGTATCATCGCTGCCGTACTGATCTTTATGGTCATGCGCCAGTTCATGCCAAAGGAAGAGGCATACATACCAAAACTACTGGTATCCAATGCAGATAAGGAAAAAGCCGCATACGTGGATGCCACAGGTGCACATGCAGGTGCCCTGCTGGGTGATGTGAGGCACGATCCTTTCCAGAGCGGAGGCCTGGAAACTCCTGCCCATGACAGGGTGGAAGGCGGAGCCATTCATAAGGCGCATAAAGGTGTGCTGTTCATAGACGAGATCAATACCCTTGGGCTGGAATCCCAGCAGAACCTGCTGACAGCCTTACAGGAGAGGGAATTTTCCATCACTGGCCAGAGCGAGCGCTCCTCGGGCGCAATGGTAAAGACAGAACCTGTTCCCTGCGATTTCACCATGGTCACTGCCGGTAACCTTGATGCTTTGAGGGGAATGCATCCCGCACTGCGTTCAAGGATCAAGGGTTACGGTTACGAGGTCTACATGAGTGACACCATACCTGACAATGTCGAGAACAGGCAAAAACTTGTCAGGTTCGTGGCACAGGAAGTGGTAAGGGATGGTAAAATACCCCATTTTGACAGTAGTGCCACAGAAGAGATCATCCTGGAAGCAAGGCGGCGTGCAGGCAGGAAGGGACACCTGACCCTGAAACTAAGGGACCTGGGCGGTCTTGTCAGGGTTGCGGGTGATATTGCGCACTCTGAAAATGCCGGTATGACACTTGCAGAACATGTGCTTAAGGCAAAGAGCATTGCCAGGTCTGTGGAACAGCAGCTTGCCGACCAGTATCTTGAACGGAGAAAGGATTACAAGATGTTCGAACAGGAAGGCAGCCAGGTGGGAAGAGTTAACGGCCTTGCGGTTATGGGCAGCGATTCCGGGATCATGCTTCCGATAATGGCAGAGGTGACACCTGCCCAGTCCAGCCTCGAAGGCCGGATCATAGCCACAGGTATGCTTAAGAAGATCGCCAGGGAGGCTGTTGATAACGTATCAGCCCTGATCAAGAAGGTAAGTGGCAGCGACACCAGGTCAATGGATGTACATATCCAGTTCATCGGAACCTATGAAGGAGTGGAAGGCGACAGTGCATCCATAAGTATAGCTACTGCCGTGCTGTCAGCTTTCGAGAACATCCCGGTTGACCAGTCAGTGGCCATGACCGGGTCGCTGTCAGTAAGGGGTGACGTACTTCCGGTTGGCGGCGTGACCTACAAGATAGAGGCTGCAGCCCAGGCTGGTATCAAGACCGTGATCATACCCAAATCAAACATGGGTGATGTCATGATCGAGGATGAATACAAGGACAAGATAGAGATCGTCCCTGTAAGCAATATCACTGAGGTACTGGATAGAAGCCTTATTGGGCCTGAAAAGAAAAAACTGATTAAAATCATAAAAAAATCATACGCATTTCCAAAACTGAACCTGGGTCTGACTGAAAATATTCCAGTGTCACCGGTTCCGGCACCTCAATAGGCAGGGATATACTTTGAACACACCACAGGTTGATTTCCATGACATCAGGGTACTGAAAAGTTCAGGACTTAGCATTTTTATCGATAATGGTGAGATAGAACAAATATCGAATAACTATACCAGTGGAACAGCATGCCGTGCACTGGTCAAAGGCTCCTGGGGTATAGTCTCATCCGACAATATAGGGGACCCTGAAAGCATGCTTTTTTCGGCAGCAAAGCTATCCGGCCAGGCACATAGAAGATCTCCGAGACAGGGTATCGAACTGGCCGGGGTGGAATCTCCTCTGATACATGACCTTCCGGTAGTTGAAAAAAACCCTGCTGATGTTCCCATTGAGGAAAAAGTAGAACTTCTACTTGAGATTTACAAACGCGCAAAGGTACAGGACGTATCAAGTTCCACTGTAATGTATTCTGAAAGTATGACCGAAGTGGAATATAGTAACTCAGAGGGTGTGGAGGTTTCATACAGCCTGGTCCGGACAGGGTTTGCAGTAACTGCGGTGGCTTCACGCAATGGCGTGTTCCAGATGGGCAGGGAGAGTAAGTTCAATGTGTGCGGTTATGAGCTGTTCGACAGGTACGACGCTCCGGAGATGGCAGAGACGGCAGGGAATACTGCAAGGGACCTGTTATCTGCAAGTGTGCCAAAAGGCGGCAGGATGCCTGTGATTCTTGACCAGGAACTGGCAGGTGTGTTCATCCACGAGGCCGTGGGTCATGCAGCAGAGGCAGACCATGTAGCAGAGGGGAATTCCATCCTTGCAGGCTTAATCGGAAGCCAGATCGCCTCTTCCTGTATATCGGTTGTGGACGACCCATCCATGCACGGGTACGGCTACTATCCTGTTGATGACGAGGGAGTGGAATCCAGGCCCACCACATTGATAAAAGAGGGTGTGCTGAAGTCGTACTTGCATAGCAGGGAGACAGCTGCACTATTTCCGGATACAGGCCAGCCTGGTAATGCCAGGTCCCAGGGGCTTTCGAGACCCATTATCAGGATGAGCAATACTTATATCGAAAATGGTGATTCCAGTTTTGAGGAGATGTTATCTGAAATAAAGGCCGGTATTTACCTGATCGGCAGCCGCGGGGGGCAGGTGAATCCTGGCGAGGGTGTGTTCCAGTTCAATGCCGAGCGCGGGTTTTTGGTAGAAAACGGAGAACTGACCACGCCTGTTCGGGATGTTTCACTGTCGGGACATACACTGGATATCTTAAAGCATGTGCAGATGGCTGCCGGTGATATGAAAATGACTTCCGGCAGATGCGGCAAGGGCGGCCAGCTTGCGCCTGTGTGCGATGGGTCGCCGCATATCCTGGTCAGAGAGGCAACGGTGGGGGGAAGCGGATGAGTAGTGATATTAATATTATTTATGACATGGCTGAAAAGGCACAAAAAACTGCAGAGCGCTCAGGTGCCGATGAGGTGGAAGTATTCGGGCTTATGGCCGGCAGTGTTAATCTGGATATCCAGATGGACAGGATCGACCTTGCCAGTGAAAGTTTTTCACAGGGAATTGGTGTCAAGGCGGTGGTGAATGGTGCAGTGGGTTTTTCGTCCACAAATGATCCGGCGCGCATTGTAGATGCGGCAAAATCCGCCACAAGTTCGGCAAGGGTGCGGCATAGCGACCCTGACTGGACCGGACTGCCGCAGGCTTGTGATTACAGGGCGGTAAAAGGCATCCACGATCCCAGGATAGCCAATATAGATGTGGAAACCTGCATAGACCTGTCCATGAAGATGATCGATGGGGCGGTATCGCTGGATGATGCAAGACCCACGTCAGGGAAGTTCACATGTCTGGGTGCTGATTATGTGATACTGAACTCCAATGGTGTTGAAGTGAGGGAAGCCTCTACAAGGATCGATGGTTTTATTGAGTGCAGGGCAGGGGATGGTAATGAGATGTCCACTGCTTATGAGTTCGATATTTCCCGTAACCTTGATATTGATTTTTACCGCATCGGCAGCGAGGCTGCCAGACAGGCGCTTGAAGGTGTAGGTGGTGAGGGTGTTGATACATGCAAAACAGATGTTCTGTTAAAACCAGCTGCATTAGCCGATATTTTGGAAAGTACGTTTATCAATTCGCTAAATTCCGAGGATATACAGAAGGGGCGCTCGGCACTGGCAGGTAAACTGGGAGAGAAAATAGGTGCTGATGGTCTGGATATTGTGGACGACGGGCTGCTTGAAGGTGGTATAGGATCAGCCCGCTCTGATCATGAGGGAACACCGTCAAGGACCAACCGTATCCTGGAGAACGGGGTGCTGGGTACTTACCTGTATGATAAATATACGGCAGGTAAGGATGGTGTGGAGTCTACGGGCAATGCGGTCAGGAGTAGTTATACCCAGTCCACTTATATTGATGTCAGGAACCTGAAGATAGAGTATCCGGCCAGTGATATTATTGCTGAGACGCAAAAAGGGGTGCTGGTAGGTTCGGTGATCGGAGCCCATACAGCCAATCCCATCTCAGGGGATTTCAGTGTGGAAGCCCGCAATTCGTTCCTGGTTGAGGACGGGGATATCGGCAGCCCGATCAAGTCTATGATGGTGACCGGGAATGCGTTCGAACTGCTGCATAATATCTGCGGTGCGGGACGTGACACGAGGGTACTGGGTAATATTATTACGCCGACGGTGAAGGTATCAGGCTTGAAGATAGTGGGATAGTAATATCGGGAAAGGGGGTGAACCTTTGAAAGTTTGTATGGTAATACCGTCTTACTGGACACGGGAAATCAAGGATGGCGTAAGAGCAGGGGATGCCGTGTATGACCATCCCACCCCTCTGGATGAAGACGGTACACTGCTTAGAGCACTGCAAAGCCTGGATATTCCGGAAGATAAGGATTTCCAGGTGGTGGTGATTGCTGCGGCCACGGCAGTGGATATTGAGGACAGGGTTGAGGAGAAGGTAGCTGGTATTATCGAAAAAGCTTCCAGGACTGCCGATGTGGATATAAAGCTGTTCTCCCAGTCCCATCTGGGAGAGATACACGGCCTGCTGCAAAGTAGGGGCATGGATGAATATGTTCCACTGCTGCAACTCAGTGGATATTCCAATATCCGCAACCTGTGCCTTTTTATTCCCCACATACTTGGTTCGGATCTGGCTGTACTTATCGATGACGACGAGGTATTCGAGGACACGCAGTTCATTGAGAAGGCAAAGGAGTTTATTGGCAGTGTGGTGGGGGACAGGACCGTCCATGCAGTGGCCGGGTATTACCTTCAGCCGGATGGAGATAACCGTACTATAAAAAAACGCAGCCCCTGGATGGAATACTGGGGCCAGTACAAGGTTATGGACGAGGGTTTTGACAGGATAATATGGACCGAACCCAGGTTGAAGGAGACGCCATTTGTGTTTGGCGGGAATATGGTCATACACAGGGAGCTTTTCACAGTGGTTCCATTCGATCCTGATGTTTCCAGGGGTGAGGACATAGATTACCTGAT
>DUIM01000157.1 GCA_013330355.1 Methanosarcinales archaeon | reverse complement strand
AAACACTTGACGAAAATCGGTGATAAATTGATTTTGACAGGTTATTCTCAAGTAAGCCCTGAAATGCTATGACCTTCCAGGAGTAGAACTAATATACAGTCCCGTGATTTTAAAGTCATATGATGTACTGACCAAGGCATGTGATTTCACAGTGAGGAAAATGGAATGGAAAGGAAATATATGATTTGCACAGTTGTGTATAAACCATACAAAACTATAAATATAACTGAAACATTTAATATTCATTGTGATAAAATGAGCGTAATACTTGACAAAAATGCTTGTGATAAAAGTCCTTACTGTATGATGGTCTCGCTGTGTCCGACTGAAGCGATCTCCGTAAAGGAAAGTGAGTATCCCGTGTTTAACGCACAAACATGTGAGGATTGCAGGCAGTGCGTCAGTGCATGCCCTCATCAGGCATTATCCCTGGCTTAGTCCGGGAACAGTCCAGGAGCAATTTGAAATGGACGAAGAACTGGAAGAGATAAGGAAGAAAAAACTAAAGGAGTTGCAAGATAGAATGAACAAATCACCTTTACCCGATGTACCTATAGTACTTACCGATGCTGATATGCCACAGGCTTTAATTGACTATCCAAAATTGGTTGTTGACTGCTGGGCAATATGGTGCGGCCCTTGCAAAATGGTTGCACCGACAATTGAAGCAATGGCCAAAGAAAAAGCTGGCGAGATAGTCTTTGGAAAACTGGACATTGACAATAACATGCAGACTGGAATGAAATACCAGATCAGCGCAGTACCTACAATGCTCGTATTCAGGAATGGCGAACACGTAGGTAGTATACTGGGAGCTCTCCCAAAACAGCAATTAGAAGTAAAAATAACTGAACTGCTTAACTGAACTTATTAAGTGATCAGATTATTTTTTTCCCTTTTTTCTTAAGTATTCTATAACTTATTATTTCCCGAATTTTATCTCATCATTTTCCATCAGCAGTCTCAGGTCTTCCAGGCTTAACCTGCCTGATTTGTTGAATTTTTCTTTAGCTACCACATGTTTTTCTTCCTGCTTTCTCTCGTCCCTGGAAAGCTGGATCTCTTTCATCCTATCCAGGTATATATCAAGTTCAGCCCTGGCTTCAGATACTGATTTCTTTGCAGCATCGATCTTTTCTTTCATTGGCTTGGTAACTTCATATATCTCGACAAGGCGTTTGTGATATTCATCTGCCCTGCTTCTGATCTCATCGACCTCATCATAGATATTACGCATTGCCTCATGGTTTTCCTGTGATTCGGCAGCCATGTCCTGAATTAACGCATTAACGGCATCAAGGTCCTGGTGGAACACATCTACCTTGCCAAATATCTCACCGATCTCACCATGTATCTCATTTGCTTTACGTATGGCTTCTAGGCGTTCACCCAGTTCATGAAGCCTCTTGAACAATGACTGTTCATATTCCAGTGATATATCAGCAGAAGAAAACTTCTCAAGTTCAGACCGGTAGGCACTGGTAAGAGATTCAAGCCGCCCCCTGGCAACATTGTTCAGGCTGTCCCTTTGTGTCTTCAATTCCCCTATCTTATTGGTATAACCGGACCTGCGGTCCCTGACCTCATCCCTTTGTTTTTTAAGTTCTGCTATCTTCTTATTGACCTCATCACGCCGCTGCCTGTACACATTCGCAGAATCCCTGAGTACTTTTGCCTGCTCATGAAGTTCATCCCGTTTTTCTTTCAGGTCCTTTGCACCCTTATTATGAAGATTCATCTCATAGTAATGGTTTTTAACCTCCCGTTCCTTATGGTCAATATGCTGCCTGAGCACATTAACCTTGTTTTTGATCTCACCCTCGGAAAGGCCGGATACATCAATCATTGTTGACCCCTCCTGTCCCCACATTCCCCCAGTATCCGTGGGCTTCCTTATGAAGGTCGATCCTGCGCTTAAGCCAGGTCAACCTGGCCTCCTGGTCTTCAACTTCCTGTTTCAGTGCAATTGATTCTTTTCTGTGCTCATCAGGAGCATTCAACATTTCATCAAGTTCACTCCGGGCCGCTTTTGCTGTCTCCAGAATATCAAGTATGGAGGATACAGTGGCCTGCTGTGCCATATTAATGTCAGGAACATTGTCGATAATTTCTTCAACCAATGACCTTATCCTGTCGATATAACCGTATTCCTCACTCGAAGAAAGATTTGCATTTTGAAGCTTGCTCTCAAGATTCCCGATCTCACTTTCCAGATGCTGAATCTTCTCCTTATCAATGATAGTTTCAAGAAGTCTCAATCGTAATTTACCTGCCTGAAAATATAATTGGTGGCGTTTTTCCTTTAATACAACAAGGCGCGTTTCAAGGGCTTCCAGTTCTTTACTTACTCGATTGTACTCAAAACGACCGGTCCCTATCTTTTCTTCCATGTCATTCAATTCACTGATGTATTCAACCATGAACCGGTTATGTTTTTCAATTACAATGGATAATAATTCGTTATCATCCAGTAATGTCACAGGCGTATCGGTGACTTTTGTTTCTGTATCTGGCAAAGTGGTTTCCCCATATAGCTTAAAGCCACTAATTGTAATACCTGAATATATCTTTTTCCAAAAAAAATTAGGTAGTGTCCTATAAATCATGATCTTTATATACTTTCAGTCTCAAAATATCTTCCATGTATGTA
>DUIM01000053.1 GCA_013330355.1 Methanosarcinales archaeon | reverse complement strand
TTATAATCGGAGGAACAAGTTTGGCAAAAGCGAAAAGAGGTCAAAGAAAAGTCGATGGCTGGAAATCCAAGCAGTGGTACAATATAGTCACACCTGAAATGATGGGACAGCAGGAAATCGGTGAAACTTTTTCCAATGAACCTGAACAATTACTGGGCAGAGTTATTGAGGTCACACTGGGAGATCTCACCAATGACATGTCAAAGTATAATGTAAAACTGGCGCTCAAGATCGACCAGATAGGGGGAGACTCGGCCTATACCAAGTTCATTGGGCATGACCTGACAAGGGATTACCTGAGGTCACTGATAAAGAGACAGACTTCAATGGTCACTGCAAATCTGGATGTTATGACTAAAGACGGATATAAGTTCCGTGTCAAACCAACATGTTTCACAGTCAAGCGGGCCAGGTCCAGCCAGATCAAAGCTATCAGGCAGTATATGACCTCAATAGTCCGGCAAAGAGCCCGTGAATCAGATTTCAACACATTTGTACAGGATGCTGTACTGGGCAAACTCTCTGCCCAGATATACAGGAATGTAAAATCCCTCTATCCGCTGAGGCGTGTTGAGATCCTGAAGTCACAAGTACTTGCCGAGCCGTCTGTAAAGGAATCAGCGGCATAAGTACTGGCTTTTTTTCCATTTTCCTTTTTTCTTTTTCAATACCCCGAATTCCAATTGTGGAACTCTGGTTGAACAAAAATCTTATTTAGCTGTCTGACCAGTTAAGAACTTAATATAGACTCCAGTGGTTTTCCTATGAAAATAATAATGAAGTTTGGCGGAACATCAGTTGCCGATGGTAAGAAACTGCGGCATGTGGCAGAGTTGGTAAAGAGTTACCATGATAAAGACTACCAGATAGTAGTGGTAACATCTGCTCTGGGCGGGGTCACCGATGCCATACTTGAGGAGGCGCATAAGGCCTCGAAAGATGGTGAGGTCTCAAGGGTAAAGGAATTCATAGCTGATCTTACAAAAAAGCATCATACAGCTACCCGTGAAGCAGTAGGCAATAATTCAAATGTCGAAGATATCATTGCCAGACTGGACGCAAGGATAGAGGAGATTGAAAAAGCTCTTACAGGTATTTGTTATCTTGGAGAGCTTACATTGCGGTCCATTGATTACCTGTCATCCTATGGGGAACGAATGGCTGCACCAATACTATCCGGTGCCATCGGGTCACTGGGTGTCGAATCAAGTCATTTCACAGGCGGCGGGATAGGGATAATCACTGATAACAATTTCGGTAGCGCCTATCCACTCGAATCATCATATAAGAATATCAAAAAGCATTTGTCTCCGTTATTACCGGGCACCATACCTGTAGTGGCAGGATTCATTGGGGAAGATGAGCACGGTATTATCACCACACTTGGCCGCGGTGGATCTGATTTCACTGCATCCATTATCGGGGCATCCCTCAATGCCGATGAGATATGGCTGTGGAAGGAGGTGCCTGGCATCATGACTACGGACCCAAAGCTGGTTCCTGAGGCAAGACCCCTGGAGGTAATATCCTATATTGAGGCAATGGAAATGTCATTCTTTGGGGCTAAGGTTCTGCATCCCAAGGCTATAGAGCCTGCAATACGCCACGATATACCTGTCAGGGTCAAGAATACGTTCGAGCCGGAATATCCTGGTACCCTTATAGTGAAGGAGCAAAAGACTGTCCGGAATGTGGTAAAGGCTGTAACTGTGATCGATAAGGTGGCACTGGTGAATATCAGCGGTGCGGGTATGGTAGGTACTATCGGCGTGGCAGCCAGGGCTTTTACTGCACTTGCCAATGCGGGTGTGAACATTATCATGATCAGCCAGGGCTCTTCTGAGGCTAACCTGTCTGTAGTGGTGGATGATGAACACTTGAAACAGGCAGTTAAGGCGTTGAAGCAGGAGTTCAGGAATGGCGTAGTGGGTGAGATTGACCATAATATCCACATATCTGTGGTTGCTATAGTAGGTGTTGGAATGGCTGGAACTCCGGGTGTTGCCGGTAAGGTGTTCGATGCACTTGGAAAAAATAAGGTCAATGTGATTATGATCAGCCAGGGTTCGTCCCAGCATAATATTTCTTTTGTGGTACAAGAGGACGATGCTGCGAAGGCGGTACGGTTGCTTCATAAGGTGTTTTCACTGGAAAAGCTTTGAGGCATGAAAATCTTCATTTCAGGTAGGATTAATTTGGATGTGTGTTTAAATCTTGATTAGCAGACTGTCCCAAAAACACTTGTCACGAGATTTTTTTAAATTTTTTAATTTATGTGGGTTTTGTGACAGCCTGTAAACATAAATATATATTATTATCATCTGATAATTATAAATCCGGGAACCTACCGCCATGCCACACAATACGCATCTGATCGCACAGTATGCCCAATTTGCAATGATACTGGAAGTATGTGCTACCCCAAAACCCGGCAACGTGGACAGGGACCATAACTATCCTGACACCCATTTCGAGCATTTCCTTGCATCTGCCGTTAGTGTATATCCTATACTGAAAAAAGCATCTGCTGATAATAAAGACATTGGGAAGTATATTCACAAAGCAGTAGTAGAAAGTGCAAAATGGCAAAGTGGAGGCAACACACACTTCGGGGCATTTATCCTGCTTATACCACTTGTGATGGCAGCAGGCAAACTCAGAACACAAATAGATGGAAGCCCGGGTATATTTCCTGAACTTGAACAATGCACAATGGAATTAGTAAAGGATACATCAGCGGATGACTCTATTGAACTGTACAGGGCATTTTCAAAAGCTGGTGTTCGAATAAATGATGTGGACGACCTGGACCTGGCAGACCCGGCATCGATTGATGTGATCAGGGCAAGAGGGACTACATTATACCAGCTGATGGAGATATCCTCTTCCTATGACATGATCGCAAGGGAATGGACCTCAGGATTCCAGCTTACATTCGAGTGTGCAAACAGCATCCTTGAAAAGTACAGGTCTATGGGTATCAATGATGCGTTGGTCCTGACATTCCTGGAAATACTGGCAGGGAATCCTGATACTTTTATCCGGACCAAGTTTGATCTTGAGAGGGCCAAGGAGGTATCCGGGAGAGCCGCATATATTGTTGAACGCATAAATAGCTCTGGATTTGAGAACGCAAAGCCATATGTAGAGCAGTTTGATGAGCAGCTCCTTAGTGAAGGGGTAAATCCAGGTTCGACCGCAGATATAATAATTGCGGGTCTTTTTATTGCACTTGTTGGGGGATTGAAGTTTTGAGCATTGAACTGGATAGTTATGGAATTATGGAAGGTATCAATGAGGTTATTGTCACTACAATGTCCATTGATGACCGGCCCAATGCTGCACCTATAGGCCTGATCAGGCGCAATGGAAGGGTTACAGTCAGGGTTTATAATGAATCACATACCTGTACGAATATTAAGGATACGGGATTACTGGCTGTAAATATAGTAGATGACCCGGTAGTGTTTGTTCAATCGGCTCTTGAAGACCTGGATAAGGAAATGTTTGAGTTTATTGAAACTGGTACCGGTATCAATTTTCCAGTACTCACTTCCTCTAACGGCTGGGTGATATTTGGGGCTGGGATTAAAGAAGGCAATATTGCAACAACTGCTGAATTAAAATTTATCACTGGTAACATTAAAAGTATGGGAATAAGGCCGATAAACAGGGGATTTAATGCAGTGATAGAGGCCGCGATCTACGCTACAAGATATAAAGTTTTTAATGATGAAAACTTTTTATTCAAGATAAAATCATATGAAGATGTAATAAATAAGTGTGGAGGCCGCAGTGAAAAGGAAGCATATAGGCTGATAAATGAATTATTGTGAATAATTATTGATATTCGCTTTTATACTAATAATGTACAGACTTCAGAAATACCTTCTATGTAGGCGATTACAGCGTTAGTAT
>DUIM01000137.1:1579-3269 GCA_013330355.1 Methanosarcinales archaeon | reverse complement strand
CGGGTAATGGAGCAGGCATCAAGGAAATACGGCATTGATCTGCCTGACAAGCAGCTGGCATGTGCGCCTGCCGACAGTCGGGAAGGACAGGACTATTTCAAGGCCATGGCCGCCGGTGCCAACTATGCATGGGCCAACCGCCAGGTTATCACCCATTGGGTCAGGGAAACTTTTGAGAGGGTCTTTGGCAGGGACGCCGACGAACTGGGCATGGATTTGGTGTACGATGTGGCCCACAATGTGGCAAAGCTGGAAGAACATGAGATCGACGGTAAGAAGACGTCAGTCTATGTGCACCGAAAAGGTGCCACCAGGGCGTTCCCGCCCGGGCACACAGACATTCCTGTAGCGTACAGGTCAGTAGGCCAGCCCGTACTCATCCCGGGCAGCATGGGCACGCCATCATACATCCTGCACGGCGGTGAGCAGGCAATGAAACTCACCTTCGGCTCGGCCTGTCACGGTGCGGGCAGGGTCATGGGCAGGGGTGAGGCAAAACGAAAATTCAGGGGTGAGGTGCTTGAAAAACAGCTGGCAGATAAGGGTATTACGGTTAAAGCCACCCACTTGTCCATGCTGGCAGAGGAAGCACCGGAAGTATACAAATCCAGCAGCGAAGTGGTCAATGTAGTACATGAATTGAATATAGCCCGTAAAGTGGTCAGGGTTAAACCCATCGGGGTAGCTAAAGGGTAAGATTCAATACATAACCTTTTAATAAAATTTAGCGGGGGAAATCCACAAATAAAATGGAAGCACTCCGGTTCTCTCAGTGGTTAAAATGATATTAAGGTCAGGAATATACTGGTACGGGCTGTGTGTATTTTTTATTATTTTTGTATCATTTTCCATACCCTTAACTGAGGCCCGGACCATTATCGATGTGGGGGAGACCAACCCGCCCCAGAGTATTGTCCTGCTGATCGTTGATGGCATGGGGGCTGCTTATGTTACTCCGGGAAGTACCCCGCTGGCACTCAATGGTGACCCGGTGGATATCGCAGATGTGCCTTTTTTTAAGAATATGATCAGTGACGGGATACTATTGCCCCATATCATCGTCCCGACTCCCGGTACCGTACCTGCCCATTCGGTTATCATCACTGGTTTTTCCGGGGCAGAACAGGAAATGGTAGATCAGGATAATGCTACTATCTATGATGTGCTCAAAGACGAAGGATTTCTTTGTATTGCCATCATGCACAAGGGTGATTTTTCCGGAATGCGTAATGAACAGGATATTATCCTTTACAAACCATCCGATTCAATATCAAACCTATCTTTCCTTGTGCAGGTAAATGATGCGGGTGTACCTGAGGATATTATCAGGGAACTTGATCTTTGGGAACATGAACTGCACGAATACCTTGAAGGGACTGATGGGCTGGATAGCTATATTGCATATTCGGACTGGGAACTGGATGCTTCAAGGGATATTGTTTCTCTTATGGCCCGGCAGCATCCTGATATGAAGTATATCCTTACTATTAATGTGGGGGTGGTGGACTGTGCAGGGCACTACAGGGGTGTGGATGGATATATTGGCTCAATTGAGGGTGTGGATAGTAAGTTGGAACCTTTGTACAGTGCTGCCCGGGATAGCAATACTGCACTAATTATCACTGCCGATCATGGTATGGCTTTCAAGACTCCGGAATCGTCCAGGGGTGGGCATGCGTCAGAGGATTAC
>DUIM01000137.1:261-1180 GCA_013330355.1 Methanosarcinales archaeon | reverse complement strand
GTACGCCCAGGAGGATCTGGCACCTACTTTGCTTTCTATTCTGGATATACCCGCTCAACTGAAATATTCTGACGGGGAGGTAATTCCGGTTAAGGATTATGCTAATTTGCTGGTCAGTGTTAACAGTGAATCTGATGTGGAGGTGATCCGGGGTTCTGAAATGGTGTCCTGCGGGTCCGGGGATATTTTGTATTTTTTTACCGGATTAAGACCAAAAATCAATTATACTGTCAGGGTTAACGGTGGCAAGGATACACTGGAACAGTCGGTGCATCTGAATGTTGATCGCCTGGTAAGGTTTGAAACGGTTGTTTCAGATGATGATACAATTATGTGGAATGGCTGGACATTGAGGAGATATGTTGCTTCGGTCCTGACATTTATTGTTATTGTCGGGGGATTGCTGTTGATCAGCAGGATCAGGGATTAGGACCTTAAAGATAATTTTGTGGGAACATGAATGACTTACAAGAGTATTAACAATGACAGTGGAATATCGGGAGTAATAGGTGTTATTCTGATAACGGCGATAGTAGTGGCGGCTTCAGCTGTTGTTTATACTGTGTTTTGTGCCTATGATCTGGAGCAACCGGTGATTGCACATATTGATGTTGAAAGTGTGGATATGTCCAGCGAGGAGGTGGTGCTGGTGCACAGGGGTGGTGATTCATTTAATGTTTCCGATGTAAGCATAATTATTAGCTTGAATGGAGAGACGCTGGAAAAGAATTTAATCAATTTGCCTGCTTTTAGTGTTGCAGGCTTTAATTCTGTAGGTGGAGTTTTGCATTCATGGTCAAATGACAATTATTGGGACCCTGGAGATAAGGGTAGTTTTAATGTTGCCGGGACTAATAATCCAAGTAGTTTCAACTCCGGCGACCTCCTTAAGGTCACCATCTACCACCGCCCCTCGGGA
>DUIM01000137.1:0-251 GCA_013330355.1 Methanosarcinales archaeon | reverse complement strand
GTTGAAAGTGTGGATATGTCCAATTACCAGGAAGTGGTGCTGGTGCACAGGGGCGGGAATTCTTTTGATGTGTCAGAGATCAGCATTTTTATTAGTGTGAACGGGGAAACGCTGGATAATAATCTTGTGAACCTTCCTGTGGTGGGGGGTACCACTGGTTTCTTTGGTGCTCTTGGGGGCGTGTTTTGGGGAACTCCAACGAACCAGAACCATGATAATATCTGGGATTCCGGGGATACGGGTGATTTCAG
>DUIM01000114.1 GCA_013330355.1 Methanosarcinales archaeon | reverse complement strand
CGTTATCGGGGCATCGGCAACACCAGGTAAATGGGGTTATACCATACTGAAGAACCTGTTGGGTAATGGGTTTTCCGGTCCTGTATATCCTGTGAACCCGAAGACAACGGAGATCCTTGGGCAGATATGTTATCATTCTGTGCTGGATATACCAGGTCCTCTTGACCTGGCCGTGATCGTTGTACCCATATCCCATGCACTTGCAGTAACAGAAGAATGCGGCAGGAAAGGAGTTAAAGGCATCATTATGGTCACTGCAGGGTTCAGTGAAGTGGGTGGTGAGGGGAAGCAGCTAGAAAAACAGTTGATGAGGATTGTCGACAGATATGGCATGAGGCTGATCGGCCCGAACACACTGGGGGTGGTCAATGCCCATGCAGGTATGAATGCCAGCATTATCTCTAAACTACCTGCAAAGGGCGGCATATCCTTTATCACCCAGAGCGGTACATTGGGACTTGCCCTGGCTGACTGGACAATGGAGATGGGGATCGGCCTTAATATCGTGGTAAGCACTGGCAACAAGGCCAATGTTGATGATGTGGACTTACTGGAATATCTTGCTGATGACAAACAGACAGATGTGATCGCCATGTATATCGAGGGCATCAATCACGGCCGGGAGTTCATGGAACTGGCCAAGGGTATATCCAAACCCATTCTTGCGGTAAAGGCCGGCCGGACCCGGAGCGGTTCAAAGGCCGTTTTTTCACACACAGGTAGTCTGGCAGGCTCGGATGATGTTTACAGTGCCGCTTTCAGACAGGCAGGTATTATCAGGATTGAGAATATTGATGATCTTTTTGATTCTGCACTGGCCCTTTCGGTCCAGCCCGCACCCGCAGGCAACAGGGTGGGAATAATTTCCAATGGCGGTGGTGCCAGTATCATAGCATCTGACACCTGTGAACGCCTGGGTCTGACAATACCGGCCTTTGAGAAGGGAACAATAGCCAGTATCAAGGAACTGGTCCCGAAGTTCGCATCATACAGCAATCCGGTAGATACAGCCGGACTGGCATCTTACGAGACATATAACGGTATCGTCAAACATATGTTGCGTGATCCCAATATCGATGCGTTGATAGTGATCTATGTGCATACCGTGATGTGGGATTCACGTATCCCGGCAAATGCAATTGTAGATATTCACCGTGGCAGATGTCTTAAACCAGTAATAACATGCTGGCTTGGAGGTGCGGGCACAGAAGCGGGGATAGATATCCTGAAAAGCGGTGGTCTTCCCAATTACCCTGTACCTGAGAGAGCTGTAAAGGCCCTGGCATCCCTGGTGAAGCATCATGGGTTTTTAGAGAAGGTGAAGGAATGAACGGGAATGAAAAACGGCTCTGGAAATTGTTAAGGGACTGGAATATTCCCGTACCCCCAACGGCTGCGGCATCTTCAGCCGGGATGGCAGTGGATGTGGCCAAAACCCTGGGTTATCCTGTTGTAATGAAACTCCTCTCTCCCGATATCACTCATAAAAGCGATGTGGGCGGAGTCATACTTGGTCTGGGTTTGGATAAGGAGGTAAAGGATGCATATCACGGGATGATGAAGTCTGTAAAACAGCAACTGCCGGAAGCCAGGATCGAGGGAGTAGTACTGCAGAAGATGGCAAAACCCGGACTTGAAGTGATCATCGGTGCCAAACTGGACCCTCAGTTCGGTCATGTGATTATGTTCGGCCTGGGTGGTATATTTGTGGAGATATGCAGGGATGTTTCCTTCAGGGTTACGCCTGTGGATAAAGAGATGGCACGGGAAATGGTATTGGAGATAAAGGGCAGTCCTATCATTGAAGGCGCAAGGGGCAGGGAATCCGCTGATCTGAATGCCATTATTGATGTGATCACCGCATTATCCTCTATGCTTGAGAAAAATCCTGATATCACTGAGATAGACATTAACCCTTTGATTGTGTATTCCCTGGGCTCGGTAGCAGTGGATGCCAGGATGCTTACAAGATAAGTGAGCATTTTGTTCATAGGGTTCATTGGTTTCATCAGTAAAATATATGTAGAATAGCTGAAAGGTATTATACTCAAATTGATTTTAAGTGAGGTGGCACAATGGAAAATGACGATGTAGTATTTATCGGTAATAAACCAGTGATGAACTATGTACTTGCAGTTGTAACCCAGTTCAGCAGCGGTGCCAATAATGTAACTATCAAGGCACGCTGCAGGGCCATTTCAAGAACTGTTGATGTTGCGGAAGTGGTGAGAAAGAGGTTCCTCGAAGATGTGGAATTGAAGGATATTCTTATATCCACAGAAAAGATAACATCAGACCGCGGAGAATCTAATGTATCCGCAATGGAAATAACAATAGGGAAATAGGATTTATTTTAATTAATTAATTAATTAATTCCCCCAGGACATCAGGTTCCATGAAAAAAGAGATACTCTCCGGCACACTGGATTATGACGGCTCACAGATAGAGCCGCTGTGGGCATATTCAAAAGGTATTTCCGGCGACAGCATTGTGTTGTTCAGGGGGGCTATGGATATTTTGGATTCAAATATCAAGGACCTGGAAGACCTGCAGAATAATCTGGCCATCAAGGGCGGGGATATGCTGCATTTCATAGTTGAACGGTTCGATTCACCGGGCAGCATAAGGCTTGCATATTATATGCAACGCTTGCTGGTTGTCTGTGCAAAGGATGTCTTATTACACCACGGCATAGAATCGATACGAAATGGTGATGATCTTTTTATTTGTAGTGGTAAATTGAGTGTAAGTATAGCATCTGCGGGGATCTCCTCTGAGAAAATACATTTTGGCATTAATATTTCATGTATTGGCACGCCTCCTGATGTGGAAGTTGCCTGTCTGAGCGACCTGGGCATCACTGATTTTATAGGCATAGGAAATGAGATCATCACTGCCTTTACTGGAGAGGTCGATGACATAGAGTCTGATATTGTGAAAACAAAGGGACTTTGATCTGGTCCGGCCCCAGGTTAATCCAACAGAAGAGAGGATTTTCTTATTGGGTTAGAAGTTTAACCTGCTATTTCTCGATAACGAACATAGGACCACTAAAATCCCATGAACAATTCATAACATTTTTATATATAGAATTCAACTCTCAATATCGAAATGACATATAGGTGATGATATGGAGGAAATTATTGATAATTTTATACCTGTAGCTATTTTCATTCTATTTGGTTTGGTAATACCCTTGGCAATAATGTTTATTGTAAAGCAATTATCGCCGAGAAGCAAAAACCCAGAAAAGTTTACAACCTATGAAAGTGGTTCTGTGCCCACTGGTAGTGCGAATATGATGTTCAATGTCGAATATTATGCATATGCAATACTTTTTGTATTGTTTGATGTTGAATTGTTGTTCCTTTACCCATGGGTTACTGTTTATGTGAATG
>DUIM01000123.1:2665-6684 GCA_013330355.1 Methanosarcinales archaeon | reverse complement strand
GAGCAATCGGGCTGGAAGAGCCTCATCTTTATGTCAGATGAATCCGATCCTGACATGAAGATTATACCATCAGCGCCGATGCCGAACCGCCGGTCGCAGTACTTTTCTGCAAAGCCTGGTTTGCTATTATCCGGTACTACTAAACCGTTGTATTCGTCGATAATAATAAAATCGTTGCCATTTCCATGGAGCTTGGTGAATTGTATCATAATGGCAGAAATCGGCAGATGCTATAATAAGGGTTTCGACTGTCAGATAAATTTTGCGAAAATGAAATATGGACCGGTCGGGAATTGAACCCGAGGCCTCTACCATTCAGGTTGGACAGCCTGTTTGGCCAGTCCAAATGCCAAGGTAGCGATCTTCCCCTGATCTACCGGCCCGCAATTTGGGTGTTCTGTCATATATCCAATCTGAAATAAAGCTTTTGTTTGGTTATTGGGGATTCATGTGCTTTACCTGATACCCCCGGAACAGGAAATGTTTGCTTTACCGGGGAATAATCCGGATTCATAGTGCCATACTTCAAATATAAAGATAAAAACTGATAAGGTTTTTATCGTATTATCCTAATGTATCATTAAATTCTTATTACAGAATTTCCATAAAGGGGATATACATGTTCACAATAAAAAATCATCTGGAAAAACGCAATGGCCATCTCATAATCGGAGGGGTGGATACCATTGATCTGGTTGAAGAATTCGGGACACCACTGTACGTAACGAACGAGCAGCGCATCAGGGACAATTACCGCAGGTACCACCAGGCATTTCCCGAAGCAGACCTCTATTATGCAGCCAAGGCCAATAATAATCTCACGATCATGCGCATACTGGCGCAGGAGGGCGCAGGTGCTGATGTATTCAGTGACGGTGAACTGTATCTTGCCCTGCTTGCAGGAATACCAGGGGAAAAGATACTTTTTAACGGGAACTCAAAGACAGACGGGGAACTGCAAATGGCTGTAGAGACCGGGGTAAGGGTGTCAGTGGACTCACTGGATGAGCTGCATACACTAAGCCGGATAGCCTCTTCACAGAAAAAGACCATGGATATAGCCTTCAGGGTCAATCCCGATATATCGCCTGTGACCCATCCCAAGATAAGTACAGGACTAAAGACCTCCAAGTTCGGGATACCACACAAGGAAGTTGTGGAAGCCTACAAGGAAGCAGTAGAACTCGAAGGGATAAACCCCATTGGTATGCACTGCCATATCGGCAGCCAGATACTTGATACATCCCCGTTTGGCGAAACAATCAATCGTATGATGGACCTGGTTGAACAGGTGACACGCCTTGGTGTGGAACTGGAATTCCTGGATATCGGTTCGGGCCTGGGTATACCTTACAGGAAAGGTGAGGTCGCACCGACACCACAGGACCTGTCAGACATTGTACTTCCCATATTCCGGAAGCGGTCCCAGGCTATTGGGGTGGACATAAAGCTTGTGATCGAGCCGGGCAGGTATTTGCTGGGAGATACTACCATCCTGCTTACCTCTGTGAATACTATGAAAAGGGCGGCAAAGAAGTTCGTGGGCGTAGATGCGGGGTTCAACCTGCTGATAAGACCGGCAATGTACGATAGCTATCACCATGTAGTAGTGGCCAATAAGGTGGCTGCCCCGGTCTCAAGTATATATACGGTGGTCGGGCCGATATGTGAAACCGGTGACATACTTGCACATGACAGGGAACTGCCCGCAGTGGAGAAAGATGATATTATTGCCATACTCGATGCCGGAGCCTATGGTTTTTGTATGAGCAGTCAGTATAACGGGCGGCCCAGGTGTGCGGAAGTACTGGTCAATGAAGGTAAGGTGGATGTTATCAGGAAGGCTGAGAACTTTGATGACCTTATGGCAAAGCAACTTATTCCGGCACGCTTCTTATAAGCTTTTGGTTTACAGATTTTTTATGTATTTACCAGGGTTCACTGTAAAATACAACAGGTTTAAGTGGATTTAAAATGAAAACGTATACACAAATTTTAGGCATATATCTAATGAAATTACCAGTTCCGGAGCGATGGTTTTGACAGTTAAAGTAAACAGGTTCAAATGTGGGTATTGTGGTGCATGTGTGGGTGTATGCCCCCCCGGTGCTCTTGAACTTATTGAAACATGGATTGAAGTGGATAAGACGTGCACGGATTGTGGAATCTGTGTTAGAATATGTCCTGTTGGGGCGCTGGAGGTCCAAAAATGAAGGACCGCTATGATGTAATAGTAGTAGGTGCAGGACCCGGGGGTTCAATGACGGCAAAAACTGCTGCTAACGCGGGGCTGGATGTCCTGCTTATCGAGAAACGGCAGCAGATAGGCGACCCGGTGCGGTGTGCCGAGGGTGTAAATAAAGTTTATCTTAAGGAATATATCCAGCCGGACCCAGCATGGATATCTGCCGAGGTTAAGGGTTCAAAGATATACGCACCGGATGGTGCCATGGTAGAAATGAGTGAAAAACTCGCTGGCGCTGAAGTTGGATATGTACTGGAGCGTAAAGTGTTCGACCGTGCGCTGGTCAGGGATGCTGCACTGGCCGGAGCTGAGGTGATGGTCAAAACAAGGGCAACCGGATTGTTGATGGAAGATGGTTTTGTTAAAGGCATAAAAGCACAACACATGGGTGAAAAATATAACATCCGCTCAGATATTGTAGTGGGTGCCGATGGAGTTGAGTCAAAGGTTGGTCGCTGGGCCGGTATTGACACTACCCTGAAGCCAAAGGATATTAGCACCTGTGCCCAGTATATTATGACCGATATTGATATTGATACTGATTTTTGTGAATTTTACGTGGGGAACAAGATCGCTCCATTAGGGTATATCTGGGTATTCCCAAAAGGGAATAATATGGCTAATGTCGGGATAGGTATTACAGGTCATATGTCTGGCGAGGTCAGGGCAAAGGAACTCCTGGATGATTTTGTACAGAAGCGTTACCCTGGCGGCAAGGTGATAGAATTTATAGTTGGGGGTGTGCCTGTGTGCGGTACAATTGAGAGGACTGTTGCCAACGGGCTTATGCTTGTGGGGGATGCTGCACGCCAGTCAGACCCGGTAACAGGCGGCGGAATTTTTAATTCCATGTGGGCAGGGGATATTGCAGGCAAGGTGGCAGCCAATGCCATTAAGCATTCGGATGTATCTGCCGGGTTCCTGCAGGAGTATGAGACGAAATGGCGTGCCGGACTGGGGCGTGACCTGGATATGAGTCTGGTTGTAAAGGAGCGCTTTACCAGACTGACAGATGATGAGCTGAATACGCTGGCCCATTCCCTTGAGGGAATTGACCTGGGCAGCGTTACACTTATCGGGCTGCTGTGGGCTCTGTTCAAGGCTAATAAGAAACTGTTATGGGACTTGAGGAGTATATTTAAGGGTATTAAGGAAATCGAAATGGAAGCGAGTGTGGAGGTAAATTCATGAACGATGTAGATTTTGGACCTAAATCCGGTGCTTTGTTGTTTAACAGCCTGAAGGATAAGAATAGTATTATACTGGCGGCCAATCCCAGAATTGTCCTGGTTAGTAAGGGTATATTCCAGGCTGCCAGGGATATGGATGCGGCGTTGATCGTTGAGATTGCCAGGTCTGAATGTGACCTGGAAGGTGGATACACGGGACTAAACCCGGCCGAGTTCTCGCGCAGGATCAATGAAACAGCCCAAGAGGTCGGATTTGACATATGGGCATTGCATGCTGACCATATTGGTATCAAGAAGGGGACACCAGGGGATATTGAGGGAACAAGAGAACTGGTGAGCGGCCAGATCGATGCGGGTTTTACTTCTTTTGCTATTGATGCGTCCCACCTGTTCAATTTCAAGGGCGGCGATCTGAGGGAGGAGCTGGCTGATAATATCAATGCTACTACCGAGATTGGAAGACATATCGAAGAGAAGATGGCAGGAAGGGGTTATGGCCTTGAGGTTGAGGTCGGCGAGATAGGCAGGGAGGACGAGTCTGGCAGGGTGCTGACCAGTCCCGATGAGGGAGTTACTTTTATTAC
>DUIM01000123.1:0-2286 GCA_013330355.1 Methanosarcinales archaeon | reverse complement strand
CCCACGGCAATACTTATGATGCCGAGGGGAACCTTGTCGAGCAGGTGTCTATCGATATCCAACGGACCATGGCTGTGGCAAAGGCTTTGAGGGACCATAATCTGGACGTGAGGATAGCCCAGCACGGTATAACCGGCACTCCCCGCGACTTGATTCACAATCATTTCCCGCACGGGGATATTGTCAAGGGTAATGTAGCTACATTTTACCAGAATCTGGTGTGGGACCTGTTCAAGGTGTACGAGCCTGAACTGTACAGTGATATCTGGAACTGGACGCTTGAGACCTACAGGGAGCAGGCTAAGGGTAAGGCTGACAATGAGGTATTCGGCAAGTTCAGCAAGTTTGCTATTAAGCAGTTCTTTGACAGGATATATGGTGTGGGCGAGGATACGAAGCAGGCTATTACTGCGCTGACGTATGCCGAGACACTGGTGTTCTTAAAGGCGTTCAATGCCGGGGGCACGGCGCAGATTGTCAGGGATTCTATGTGAGGGTAGGGTAGAGGGTTGTTCTCCTGTGCGGGCTGAAGTAGAGCTCTAATGGGGGGATAATCCTGAAAAAACGCTATATATAGGGGCGGTACATTTCGTACGGGGTATATCTGTGACTCTTCTTTACCGAAGGCTTTGGACGCCGCCCATAACATCCGGCAAAACCAAATATCAATAATTAGGGGATTGACATGTTGAAACAAATTCAGGATGATTTAATATATATTCGGGAGAGCTTTAGTGCTGAGGAATATTCCCAGGTTAAACCGAAAAGAGTTGAGGGGTTAATTGAAAGGATAAAAACCGCTATTGGCGATAGTGATAATTCGTATCTGCTTTCATGTTATTACACGGCTAAAGTTATGCTAAAGGTAGCGAAATTCCACGATGAGATGTTTGGAAAAACCGAAGGTAAAAATTCCGTACAAATATTAGCCATGAGTTCTGATATGCAAAAAGTCCTTTTGCAGCGGCGAGGACCGTATAAGCGTCTATTTGCCGATAAGTACACTGTCTCGGCTAATACCAAACCGAAGCAGGGACAATCAATTAAGGGAGAAGCCGCTAAGGCGCTTAAAAGAGAAGTTCATATTGGCGCAGAGGCAAAGCGTTTCCGGCAGATTGGTGAAAGTGAAAGTTATCATAATAAATTAAGTAGTTACGATTTTTATGCTTTTAATGAGGATGAAGAAAACGAGTTGTTCAAGACTTATAACAAGTTAAGAAATGAGCACTCTTCAGTTAAAGGAATATTAATTGATTATAGCCAAAAAAAACGCTGTTTATGCGTCTATTCGATAAATACGGAGATGGAACAGGATGAGATAAAAAAAATAGCTGATCAAATACAGGAAGATACTAAAGTTCCATACATTTATCCGGTAGCAAACGATTATTACAATACTTTGTTAGTTTATCAGCTTACTAAAGAGGAAGAAGATACAATCCGGCAAAGCGTACAAGCCCAGGATAGCGAAAACGGGGATTATTTAAAAACTCTGGATTCTGATAAGATGAAATTTATCTCCCGGGCCGAGCTGTGCAAAGATTTTTTAAAAAACCCTCAAAAATACGCGCTGGATTTAACTGGCCCCTACTTTGGGAACACAAAGGCATGGTCTGAAATTCTGCCCGACATAATACAGGCAGATAATCCTTTGGCTGAAATGGTCTTTATATCGGGTGGTAAAGGCTCTAATACGCATATCCTGCGCGGATTAAGACAGAAAATTTCTGGATTAAATATCCCCGATACATCTATATTAACCACATTTGCTTATGAAAGATATGTTTTTGGCGTTCAAGCGATACGGAAAGATATAGAATCATTGGATAAGGCCAAAGAAGACAATGAGATAGAAAATATATCAAAAAGAATTAGAGATCAGATTCTGGAAATTAAATTACCTGAAAACTTAAAAGACAAAATCAATGAAATATTCGCAAAACTGGGATGCGACATCATAGTTCGAAGTTCGTCAAACGTCGAAGACTTAAAGAATTTAACCGCTGCTGGCCAGGCTAAATCATTTCCGCATCTCATTACGAAAGAACAAGCGCATAAGAGCGTGCTTGAAGTGTGGGCCAGTCTTTTTTCAG
Source organism: Methanosarcinales archaeon (assembly GCA_013330355.1). GTDB lineage: Archaea > Halobacteriota > Methanosarcinia > Methanosarcinales > Methanocomedenaceae > Methanocomedens_A > Methanocomedens_A sp7939u. The sequence goes on along the minus strand of DUIM01000123.1, from coordinate 193 downwards.
ATGGATTTGTTGCCTACCGGAAGAGCAACAATATTAGGCACCAAGATGCGAGCATGGCGATCCTGCTACAGAAATATATTTCACCAAAAGCCGCCGGGGTGGTTTTCTCACGGCACCCGGAAACTCAACGGCCGGTTTATAATTATACGGCCAATCCGGGGAGCGGCGAAATCGTGGTGGACGGAACAGGAAA
>DUIM01000076.1 GCA_013330355.1 Methanosarcinales archaeon | reverse complement strand
ACACTGAAAAAATAACCCTGACCAGTTCCAGGGTAATAATATTAATTACTTCTAAGCGCATTTAGCGATGCTGGCACTTGTAGGACAGCCTAATGGAAAAAACACTTATGTTGAATTGAAATGGTATCAATAGCAGTTATCGGGGGAGAAGGATCAGGCAGGAGTTCGCTGGCATCCAGGCTGGGTAAAAAAGGTAATACTTCAGACATTACCATGTATGACTTTGCCAAAGGTGACCAGATACTTACTATTATTGACCCGTCAGGTTATCCCGCTTCCCCGAAACCACTCACAACAGCACTGGGAATGTCTGAGATTACATTGTTATGTATCCCTCCTGCAGGAATGGATGTGACGTCCGGGGAGTGTGCAATAGCAGTTGACCTGCTGGGCCTGAAATACGGCATAGTCGTTCAGACCATGTCTGACAGGTCGAACCCATATGAACTGGAAGAAAATGCAAATAATATTCGTTCATTCTTACAGGGTACGACGTCCAGGGACTGGGATATAATACCTGTATCTACTACCACCTTTGAAGGGATGGAGCAATTAAAAGAAGCGATAAATGAGCTTGGCAGGGAGATTACTGTCCTGAACATCGAAACGGCAGACAAATCCCCAAGGGTGGTCGTGGATCATTCCTTTAACGTTAAAGGTATAGGTTCGGTCATACTGGGAAGAGTAATTCAGGGAACTGTGCATAAACACGATAAACTAACAATCTACCCGATCAACCAGGAGATAGAGATACGTAACATCCAGATGCAGGATGTGGATATGAAATCTGCTGGGCCTGGTTCCAGGGTGGGACTTTCCCTGAAGGGTGTGCAGGCAAAGGATGTAGACCGGGGCAATATCATCTCATCTGACGAGACCACGGCAAAGGATATTGAACTTGAATGTAATGTCTCGAAATTCAGTCAGGGACTGGCCGTAGGCAGTACACTGCACATGTATGTTAACCTCCAGTCCACACCAGTAAAAATAACAGGTATCACCGTTGACGGCCGGGATGTGGGCGAAACCCTGGCAGGCAGTACATGCAGGATATCACTTTCCACAGGCGAGGAAGTTTCATTTTTCAATGGTGATGTGTTCTTGCTTACTGATCTCAACCAGCCAAAGCAGCGGTTTATTGCCGGATGTAAATACCATACCTGACCCGGAGGTTAAAGTTTGGATGAAATAGCAACACTGTGTAATGATGTTTCACTGGCAGTAGCCGATTCAATAAAAGACCTTGTAGGCACCCAAAAAGGCGGTGAAGTGGTGGGAATGGGAGCTGACGGTACGCCTTCCAAGTTTATCGATATTGCAGCTGAGGACGCAGCACTGGAGATACTGGCATCCTCGGGCATTGACATGAAGATCGTTACTGAAGAAAAGGGTCATATTACTTTTGGGGATGCTCCCGAGTTCACTGTGGTCCTTGACCCGCTGGACGGTACGTATAATGCAACCCGTGATGTCCCTTTCTATTCGGTTTCCATTGCCATAGGTGATGCCGACCTGACAGATATCAGGTATGCTGAGGTATATAACCTGGCTAATGGTACGGATTTTACTGCTGCTAAGAATAAAGGTGCTTTTTACAATAACAAGAAGATACAGGTTTCCCAGGCTGCTAAACTTGATGAGTTCACTGTGGCATCCTATGGGTATAAGGATAAAAGCGATGTGTTCAGGCGCCTGGGCAGTCATGTACGGCGTCTGCGCTCTTTTGGAAGTGCAGCTCTTGAGTTAAGCTTTGTAGCATCAGGCAGGCTTGATGCATTTGTAGACCTTCGCAGCAGGCTACGGATCATGGATGTGGCGGCCGGGATACTTATTGTCAATGAGGCAGGGGGTATCGTGACAGACGGGCATGGACAGGCGCTCGGTGGTGAACTTAACGTTACCAACAGGGTGGATATTGTGGCTTCTAATGGTGTGCTCCATCCTGTTCTTGAAAAAACGGCGGTTGTTTTTTAGGTGGGGGTACCGGCCGGGTCGTGGTTGAGTCTGAGGCTGGGATGTGATAATAGGGGAGGTGTTGAATGCACTATACAGGTCTCGTTATTTCCCGAATGGGATTGGCTGTGACTGCATTCTATGGGTGTTTTGTGCATCCAATTGTAATATAAGACATGTGTCCCTTTAGTAAATGCAATGGGTATGTCACTATCATATTTCAGGGAGAAGAGTGAACTTGATATAATCCTGAACTCAAGAAATACTGTGAAACCTATTGAAGTCAAGTATCAATCAAGCATATCCGGAAGCGACTACAAAGTTTCCTGACCAAAAGGCAGGAAATTCTCTGTGTTTACATATATTTCGAATTCTCATAAATTTGGCAGGAGAATATCATCAAACCTGCCATTGACAATTCATTCCGGCACTTACTCATGCTTTTCTGCATGAACATGATACTTGCTCCTTGCAGAAGAGATTCCAGTGTGTGTATGTTCGTGGATATGCAGATGTATATGCCCATTTCCACCCTTCATTGTTTCTGTCAGGTTTTTAACCGCACCTTCGATCGAAAGCGGAAGTACATCACACGGATACTCGAAACAACGGAGTATCTCAAAGAGCTGCGTTATCACAGGCACATCCAGGCCGATCTTCACAAGCATTTCTGTTTCTGAAAAAATATCACGGGTC
>DUIM01000073.1 GCA_013330355.1 Methanosarcinales archaeon | reverse complement strand
GGGGTATAACAATTGAGATAAAAAAAGTGAGAGATAATAATGATAAGTGACTCTATAATTTTAGTTAATAGTGGATGAGTAGAAACCTATATATATTAAAACTGCGAAAATTGATGTAATAGTAAATGTAACAAATGATAATTTTTCTTCATGGAGCGTATGTTATGGGATCCCTCAAAAGAAGAATCAAGGAACGGTTAGAAAAGTATCTTGAGCTTGATACCGCAGGAATAAGAAATACCCTCCTGAACATTTTCCTGGAAATAAAAGAGACTACTGTTGATACAATTCATAAAATCCTTTCAAGGAAATATGATGTTTCACATAATATGGTAGCATCAATGGTAGGCTATGTGCATTCAAAGCTGGGAATACTCAGGGCACATAAAGAGTCCTATAAAACACCAATAGTATATACATTAAAAGAAGATTATGTAGAAATGTTGAAATCTGCATTAATAAAACCCAATCCCACGTAAGTATCGCCTATTGCTAACGTTTTACTGATAAGTAAAATCCCAATAGCGAAGCATGGAAAAAATAAATGACCCTTGTAAAAGATGCTCCGAGAACCTCAACTACAATAATAATACGCTCAGAATCAAATACCCGGATAACCCGTTCCCGGGACCCATATTATGATCTGATGCGGCGCATATTCCAGGAAGAAAAAACAGCTGCAAGGGGTCAAAAATTTCTTATACTTATAGAAGAACGACAGAAAAACAAAGACCCGGTAAAAACAAATGAATGGAAAGAGATCACACAAGAATTGGGTGTGGGAAAAGCTTCATTCTATTCAATGAGGAATAAACTACTTGGAGCTGGCCTCATAAGCAACAAGAACGGTGAATACAGACTTTCCGGACAATTCAGCAAAGACCTTAAGGACATGGCAGAATGGTGGTGGAGTGCAGTACTGAAAAACGATCCCGAAAACCTTTAGTCGATCATATTTTCAATCTCATTGTTCAAGAGGATAATTCTTTCAATGATATTTTCCTCGCGCCCTTTTTTACTGAGGATTTCCACTTTTTCTGATATAGAGACAGTCATTTCATCCTCAACCAGATTGTCTGCATGGGCCACTATCTTTTCTTCCAGGGTTAAAGGAATATACCTATCTGGCGGCAGACCCAGTGAAACAGCATCCTCTGGTGTAATCCCTGCACCAATGTGGGTCCTGATAATGTCAACTATCTTATCATCAAGCCCGAATTCCTTTGCCATAATGACCCCTTCCACCCCATGCCTGGTGTCGTGTGTCCGTGATCGGCCGATATCGTGAAGTATTGCTCCAATCTGCACAAGTTCGATATCTACAGCATACCCGTTTTGATGAATTTTCTCAGCCAGTTCCCTGGCGCAATCTGAAACCACTATGCTGTGACTTATTACACTATCACTGCATCCGGCCAGCCTAAGCAATTCAATAGCAGCGTTTTTATCAGGTATCAAGCTTATGTCAACTCATTGATCCGCTTTTTTAAGGTCTGTTTGACAAGTTCATTGTCCTCAAAGACAACATCCTCACCACAATTTGGACATAAGAACTCTAACTCAGCTACAATATCAAATACAAATCGACCACAATTGTTCTTGCAAACATAGAACATATTATTGTTTTCAAATTCAAGCTTGGTCGTTATATTTCGAATAAATTTTTCAGTTTCAGCTTTAAGCAATTCATTAATACCATTAAGGTCTATTTTCCACAAGTATGTAAGCCAGCCACTGTCCTTATTCCTCTCACGTCTGTAAGTTGCAAGCCTATTCTCAAAAAGAATATATAGAGTTCTCCTGACAATGTTCAACGGAACGTTCGTTATCTCAGCTACCCCATCATCAGTTATCTCCTCTTCAGGCATGTTTATGACAACGTTCATTCCTTCTTCTCCAACCAAATTCAATAAAAGACCTTGAATAACCGGATCATCCAGATTTACCAAAATTATTCACCTATTCACTAACTGTGTGCTATAAAGACATTAAACTTCCGTGTGAGTATCTTCAATAATATCAATTAGACCACTAACAAGCTGCTCTGCCTGCCTGACAACTTCAGTCTTGCTGTTACCATCTGATAAGAACGATACCACAGGATCATCCTTTTCACAAACAGTTCCTTCAGAAGGGACATCGGCAGCCGTACCTTCATTATAACATTGCACTAAATAATCATATCCCCTTTTTTCCATCACAAGCCTTCGCGGGGCAAAGAATATTGTCCTGATGGAAAAGTACTGGCTATCCCCGCACAAGGGCAGCTTTCCCTGGAAAGATTCATGGTGCAGCCGGAAAATGTTGAGCCCGGCCGAGTGCTCAACTGTATCGATGCTTCCCTGGAACCGGGGGTTGACCTCAAGGACGACAGGTCCTTTGTCAGATATTATGAAATCCACCCCGTTCGAGCCAATCAATTCCAGTTCCATTGCCAGGTTTATGGAAGTTTCACGCATCCATTCATTATGATCGGATAGGTAAGGCGTGATATTACCACAATATGCAAAAGGCATCCCTGTTAGCATATCAATCCCGGCAAGCTGTTCATTAACAGCAATAGCGACGGCTTGCTTACCTGTAGATATAAAAGATACACTTGCAACAGTGCCCTTAATGTATTCCTGGAGTAGGTATTGTCCACACTCAGGCAAGGCCATTGTCATTTCAAGGTCCTTTAAATCACTCACCAACCTGTTATCTCCTCCACCGGCCCCGAACCTTGGTTTAATAATGGCTGGATAGTCACCAGTCCAGTCTTCGGGTGTATCAAGGCGATCCAGTGGAATTGTAAAAGGGTGAGGCAGGTCCAGTATCTTTAACTTCTCTGCCAGCCAGGCTTTATCAGAAATTTTATTAAAAATATGGGTTGGATTATTGAGTACAGGAACACTTCCCTGTGTTATTTTTTCGACCCAGTCACCCAGGTGTTCAAACCCGGGCCCCAGCACAATAAAATCAACAGGAAGAAGTGTCCTGATGGATAGTACAAGTTTTTGTAAGTCCAGGTCATGGACATCAGGCATGTCGTGAATTACTGACCTGTCAGAGCAGGCTTTCAGGTCTACATCATTGAACATGTTAAGTGTATATACTGTGTACCCGGCCCGGCTGGCAGAACATCCTATGTGGCGCGTATTGACCCCAATAACCAGAACCTTCATACTTGACCACCTGCTCATTACATGATACTGGCAGCTTCTGCTGCTGCTCCGGAATGACCGATAATAGTAACCTGGTCGCCTTCTTCAAGTATAGTGTCCCCGTGGGCGATAATAGATTGATCCCCACGTTGTATAAGCACGATAAGACTATTTTTTGGGACATCTATATCTTTGATAGCCTTGCCAACGATCTTAGGATTGCTGATGGTGGCCTCTATGATATCACCTTTTGTACCTACTTCACACATTGTGAAAAGGTCATTGCGCCCGACCATGTTCTCAAGAATAATAGCTGCGGAATTTGTAGGACTCATTGACCTGATCCCCATATCAGAGAACAGCGGGATGTTGTTTGAGTCGTTCACCCTGGCAACCAGCATGTCGCTGGAAAACCCGAATTTGCTTTTCGCTATCTGGCATGCCAACAGGTTAACGTTATCCTTGTCAGTGGTTGCTACTATGTATTTAGCATGCCTGATGCCGGCCTTTTCAAGGATCTTCAGGTCATTGCCGTCTCCCTGAACTGTCTTTATTCCCAGTTCCATGACCTTCTTGCAGTTACTTTCATCAGTATCAACTATTACCACATTTTCACCACGCCGATCAAATCTCTGGGCGAGCTCCCTACCCACACCTCCTCCTCCTATGATCAATATTTCCATTGGTATCACTCCTAATTTTTTTGCAAGAGTCCCGGCAAAGATACCGGGTAGCAGGACTGAAAAGATAACAGTTAAAAATACCAGTCCTACAAGCACATCCACCCCGTCTGCAGTGCCATTCAATCCCTTGATCCGTATGGCAAAGTAAGTAACCATGGATGCAGGTACAACGCCACGGGGTGATATAACTGAAATAAAGGTTTTCTCCTTAAACGATAGCATGGAATTAACGGTAGATGCCATAATCGCTGTGGGCCTGATTACAAATAATAATATCAGGATCACTGCAACACCCATCATGCCGATATTCCAGATATATTCAAAACGTATCATGGCGGCCAGAAGAATGAAGATTATGGAAATCAGTATTATTACCAGATCGCCTTTGAACTCTTTTATCGATTCTTTGTGGGCAATTTCTGTGGAACCTATGATCAGGCCAAGTATGGCCACGGCCAGTATTCCGGAACCTTCCCCGAATATCTCTGCAAACGTGAATGTAAGCAGTACCATTGTCAAAGTGAATATACGTGCATACTGGGCTGTGACCATGGAAAAGTTTTGCAGGATATATGCAAGTACTAGTCCTCCGAACACTCCAAGAATCGAGCCCATGCCAATTTTGATTGCCATGTATCCCAGTGCACTTATCCCGGATATGTCCAGTAGTATCCATTCAAATATCAATGCTGCCAGAATTACACTGATGGGATCGTTCAGTACGCCCTCTGTCTCAAGTATCTTGCTGATCTTCTGGTTTACATGGATCTGCTTTACCAGTGGCGTTATGACTGTCGGACCGGTGGCACAGACCAGTGCACCGAATAACATAGCCATGCCTGGCTCTATATCCAGGAGATAATAAGCTGTGATCGATGCCCCGGTGAATGTGATCAATACTCCGATGGTTATTATGTTAAGAATGTTCCTTTGGAGTGTCCTGATATGCCTGATATTTATCTGCAGTCCACCATCGAATATTATTATTGCCACGGAAAGTGAAACAATGGCTTCCAGTTCATTTTCAAAACCGGTCATATCCACAATTTTCAGTCCTTCCGGTCCCAGGATTATACCGAAAAGGAGCAGGAAAACTATACTGGGCATCTTAAGGAACTTGCCTAAAAGCTGGGCTCCAATACCCATTAAAAGGACGACTGCCAGGATGCCGAGAATATACGTGGCTTCAGCCATCCTTCAGGTCACCTTTATTGTTTTTCATTGTAAATATTTAAAAGAATCTTGCAGCACTTTCCACTGCCCTGGCTAAAAGCTCAGCTCCTTTTTTAATATCTTCAAGGTCTACTACTTCTACAGGGGAATGGATGTATCTTGAAGGAACACTTATTACTGAAGAAGGAATGCCGCACTTGGTTAAGTGTATGGCTGTTGCATCTGTGGTCCCGCCATCAGCTACTTCAGGCTGGATGTCGATGTTGTGCTGTTTTGCGGTCTCTTTTAACCACTTGATGACCTTTTCTGTGGCAATGAGGCCCCTGCCTGAAGCATCGGCTATTGTGATTGCCGGACCTTTTCCTATTTCAATTGAACTGTGCTTTTTTTCTATACCGGGGTGGTCACCTGAGACTGTAACGTCAGTGACCAGGGCCAGGTCGGGGTCAAGGCCGAAAGCACTGGTCCTGGCACCTTTAAGGCCCACTTCTTCCTGGACTGTGCCCACTGCATATATTGTTGATTTTACATCCAGTTCGCTTATAATGCGCATGGCCTCGATCATGAGCACGCAGCCGGCCCGGTCGTCAAATGATTTGCCTGTGACCCTGTTATTGGCAAGGCGGACACACTGGCGGTCCAGGGTGATGGGGACTCCGGGGATCACTCCCATAGCTTTTGCATCTTTGTCGTCTTTGGCACCTATATCAATGAACATGTTTTCGGCTTCTACCATTTTTTTGCGTTCTTCGTCCTTCATTGCATGGGGTGGTTTGGCTCCGATGACGCCGTAAATATCTCCTAACTCGGTATGGAGTATTACCCGCTGGCTGTGCAGGGTCTGGTCGAACCAGCCGCCCAGTTTTACGAAATAGACGAATCCTTTGTCATCTATGTATTTGGACATTAGTCCTATTTCGTCCATATGTGCAGCTATCATGATCGAAGGAGAGCTGCCGTTTCGTGTGGCTATCAGGTTACCAAGCTTGTCAACTTTGATATCGTCAACGTATGGTCTTAGTTTGTCTTCGAGTAGTTGCCTGATATTGCCTTCGTAACCGGAAACTCCATGTGCATTTGAGAAAAGTTGAAGATTTTCGTCTATCTGTTCCATATTATTCACCTGATGTTGGTGTAAAGGGTTTTTCAAGATTTAAAGATTATCCCTGTTTGGTGTTAAAATATCTTGGGTGTGGAATTACCTCTTTTTTGATTGAATTTTTACAATGATCTGAGAAATGATATATATCCACGCATACAAACTTGCAACAATAGATGATCGTTAATATTATCTGATAGAATTGAATCGTTAATATTATCTGATAGAAATGTAGTTGTAAACCTGAAAAGCAATTCAACTCATTTTTGTAAATAGTTGGAGATAGCCAGATGGATTTACCAGTAATAAATTTACCTGATGTACAGGCAAACAAACCAGATATTCCAATAACACTATCTAGAGTGGGAGTAACTGACGTTAAGAAATTGGTTGAGGTTTCCAGAGCAGAGAAGAGGCCTATAATATTGATATCAAAATTTGATATATTCGTAGACCTTCCTTCAGATCGTAAAGGTGCAAACCTTTCACGGAATTTCGAAGCCATCGATGAGGTGGTTGAGGAAGCGCTCACGTCACCGGTATGCGAAATTGAAGAACTCTGCGGAGAAGTTGCCAGGAGATTGCTTGACAGGCACGAATATGCCACCAGGGCAGAGGTAATAATGCAGAGCGAGTACATAATCAAGCGTACCACGCCAATTAATAAATTGAAATGCCAGCAAGTGGTGGATATTTTTGCAGAGGCTACGGCATTACGTGAGGATGACAATAAATTTTCTGTGAAAAAGATGGTCGGTGCCGAGGTAATCGGTATAACGGCCTGTCCCTGTGCCCAGGAGATCATACGGGAAAAGGCAGAAAAAGAATTGAAGAGATTGAATGTGGACAGCAAGACGATATATGAATTCTTTGACAATATCCCAATGGCAACGCATAACCAGAGAGGGCGAGGCATAATATCCATTGAGGTTTCCAGCGGTCACAAGGTCTCTATTGATAAGATCATCAAGATAATAGAAGGATCAATGAGTTCTAATATATACGAATTACTCAAACGCAATGATGAGGCAATGCTTGTGGAAACAGCCCATAAGAACCCAAAGTTCGTGGAGGACTGTGTCAGGACAATGGCTAAAAAGATCGTACATGAGTTCACTGACCTGCCGGATGAGGCGATCATAACCATTAAACAGATCAATGAAGAAAGTATCCACACACATAATGCTTTTGCAGAGCGCATTGCTACCCTTGGTGAACTAAAGAGCGAACTGAATATAAAATAGATGTGAAAATAGGTGTATAAAATAAGTTCTTTAGCCGCAACCTTACCAGCATTGTTCTAATATCCATATATTCCGGCATTTATTTGATACACATATACCTAAATAATATATTTCAGCAGCATAATTGTAACAGGAGTCATCAAAATGCCAGTAATCACGTTGTACTACGAAGATATTGAAACACTTATCGGGACAGACAAAGACACCTTTATTGACCGGGTTCCCATGATCGGTGCAGATATCGAACGTATCGAAGATGACCATATCGATATAGAATTCTTCCCTGACAGACCTGACCTGTACAGTCCCGAAGGTGTTGCCAGGGCAATGAGGGGTTTTCTTGATATACATACAGGTCTGCCCGGATATAATGTAAAGGATTCTGGTATCAGGATCACCCTGGACGATGGGATCAAGAATATCCGCCCTTACCTGGGCTGTGCAGTGGTGAGGGGACTTGAGTTCAATGATTACAGCATTGAGAGCCTGATGGCACTTCAGGAGGACCTGCACTGGGGCCTGGGCAGGGACCGTAAAAAAGTGTCAATCGGCATACACGATCTAAGAGATATCGAACCACCATTCAGGTATGTGGCTGCAAATCCGGATTTTTGTTTTGTGCCCCTGGATTTTGAAGAATCCATGACCATGCAGGAGATACTTGAAAACCATCCTAAGGGAGTTAAATATGCCCATCTCATGGAAGGCTTCGCTAAATATCCCCTGATACTTGATGCCAAAGACCAGGTACTTTCATTCCCGCCCATAATCAACGGACAGCTTACCAGGGTCAGCCATGAAACCCGCGACCTGTTCATTGATGTGACCGGTATGGACCAAAACGTATATACAGCACTTAATATTGTTGTAACTTCCCTGGCTGAGCGGGGCGGTAAGATCGGGACAGTGACTATTGAGAATAGTATCAACAATAGTATTAAAGACAGTATAGAGAACAATATTGACAATGGTACTAAAAATAACATCATTACGCCTGACCTGACACCTGGACACTGGAGTCTTGGAGCAGATGAAGTACGATCATTAATAGGTATTGACCTCACGCCCCAGCAGATTGTAGAGCAACTTCAACGCATGAGGTTCGGGGCATCCGTAAACGAAGATGGATCCATTGATGTAAGTTCCCCCGCATACAGGGCAGATATCCTGCATACCTGGGATATCCTGGAGGATATTTCAATTGGATATGGGTATGATAACATACCTCTTGTTATCCCAAAGACCGTAACAGTGGGGAAGCAGCACCCTATATCCATCATGCGTAATGA
>DUIM01000034.1 GCA_013330355.1 Methanosarcinales archaeon | reverse complement strand
GCGGGGCGTCCCAGGATGGAATGGAACGATCTGGAGGGGATCTGATGCAGGAGTTCAAGAGTTTAAAGGATATACCACAACAGGATTATTTCACAGGCGGGTCATCAGCATGTGCGGGCTGCGGCCCATCCCTGGGATTAAAACTTGCATTAAAAGTACTCGGACCTGAGACTATTATCATCAATTCCGCAGGGTGCATGACACTGCTGCCCCTATATCCCAACACACCGCTAAAGGCCAGCTGGATACATAATGCCATTGAAAATGCGGCATCAACCGCAGCCGGGGCCAGGCACGGCCTGGATATGCTGGGGAATGGGGATATGAACGTAGTGGTGTATGCCGGGGACGGGGCGACCTATGATATAGGTTTTGCGTCCCTGTCAGCGGCGGCGGCAAAGAACGAGCGCATCATTTACATTTGCTATAACAACCAGTCATACGGCAACACAGGTTTCCAGTGGTCAACGGCAACACCTTACGGCAGCGAGACCAAGACCACGCCCAGGGGGAAGGAAAATCCCACCGGGAATACTTCTGTTAACAAAGACATGCTAAAGATCATGGGTGCCCACAGGGTATATGCAGCCACTGCATCCCTTGCTTATCCTGTGGATTTCCTGAATAAACTGGGCAGGGCAAAAGAGAGGGATGGTTTTTCCTACATTGAACTGCTGGGGGCATGTACTGCCGGGTGGAACTACGACCCCAGGTTGACTATCAAGATATCCAAGCTTGCCGTGCGCTGCGGTATGTGGCCCCTGTATGAGATAGAGCACGGGATGCTTAACCTTAACAAGGATTTCAGTGAACTTAAGCCAATAGATGAATTCCTGAAGATGCAGGGACGCTACCGGGCGTTGCCTCCGGATGGAGTGGAGCGGCTTCAGGCGTTTATTGATGAGCACTGGACTGAACTGAAGGAATATAACAAGCAGCGGTACGTTTAGTACATTCAGTATTTCAGTACGCACAGTATTTCAGTACGTTTAATACAGGTTTTCAATCCGGAATGCGTATTTCAAATTTGCAGTGGTTGTGACCTGTACCGAAACATTCCAATTCTTTTACTGTGACCGACAGTTTAAGGCTTGCTTCGAAGATACCCTCAATAATTCCTTCAACCAGTGCACACAGGGTCCGCCCCACATTCGGCATATCCGAACAGTCAAAACAGTCATGTACGATCAGTGTCAGCGGATCAAGGTTATGGATCTCAATCTCACCAAGACTATGTAATTGCCAGAATACGGCCATTTCTGTTAATAGTTCCTCGATGGAGCCAGCGACAAAGAACCTACTCATTTTCTGTCCAATATCATTGCCTATATTTTTGAAAACCGGTTTTGGGTTCATCCCATAGGCTTCCAGGCCGTACCTGATAGTGTGGCATAAAGTCCTGAAAAATTCCATTTCCGAGTTGCCAGAATCAACTGTATCCATCAACCTGTCAATTATTCGATTGTAGCAATTCTGTATCGGTGTCTGGGAATATGCTATGAACTGGGAGTTTAAGGAATAATGTTTCTTTCTTTTATCTGATGGGTCTTTTTGTTCTAATATGATATTTTGCATCACCAGGTCTTTCAGATGTACCGAGATTGTAGATTTGGCTTTACAGCACTCGTTTACGACATCTTCAAAAGACCTGGGCTTGCCGTGGATAAATTCAACTATCTTGAGTTTGACCGGACTGTCCAGTGCCACCATCCCGTTTTCAGTGGAAAAAATAATAGTAATATTGTTTTTTGGTAACATTTTATTGTAAGTTAATAAAATAGTAATACATATAAATATTGTTCGTTTTTGACCCAATTAAGACTTCAGTGTAAAGAACATACTGTGGAGATTATATCTTTCCCCTCCGGCGTTCTCTTTTATATTCTTCTACCAGTTTATCCAGAAGATATTCCTTCTCTTTTTTCTTCTTTGACTCCAGTTCTTCAGTAAAACGTTTCTCCAGATCATTTAATTCTTCCGGGTCCACTACGCCGAAATCGTCAACGTACTGCACAGGTAATGAGTTAACGCTGAAAAATGGCAATTCCCTTTTGTAGAACTCCTCCAGCGCATTATGTGCAGGTTCACCCCTGAAGATCACTGCCCTTACCTGAAGATCGGCCAGAATGTCCACACCGACAGGTCCGCCGCCGCTGGCGTCTTTGAAGAAAAGCACATCACCGGGATTGATGCCGTAGTGTTTTGCAGTAGTAGCAATTGCCTCCCTGGTAAAGCCCTGGACCACTTTGACAGGAGTCGTACGTCCGCTGATTTCCAGTGAACGCACCCGTTTTAGTTCTTCCACCAGCTGTTTTAGCTCCTCGATTGTGCTCTCCTTTTCCCTAACTGCTGATTTAAGCTGGCGTATCCTGTCCTCGCGGATGCGCAGTTCCTTGTACTTACGTATTTTCGAATATGTCCCGGCTTTAAGACTCCTGATATTTTGATCACGGCTTTCAATTATGCGGTCCTTCTTTTCTATCTTGGTTCGCAGTTCTTCCAGGTACGTCCTCAGGCTTTCTATGGTATCATGCTGCCGTTTTATCGTTCCTGTCAGTTCTGTTACCCGTTCATCAGGTTCTTCAATGGGCTTTGCTTCTACTTTTTGTTCTTGTTTCAAATCCCTGCCCGAAAGAAACGCAACGGCACTGTCAATAGTCTCCCCCCGCATAACCCGGGCTATTGTCTCGTCAATATCCAATCCTGGCGGTACACGTTTTTTTATCTGGTCGAACTTGTTCTTGTTGTGGCGGTAGAAACTGGCTGCTGCGCCCAGTGCATCCCGCTCATGGTCATTATTGTATCCGTATGGCTTTGCCAGGTTAATCTTATCTTCGAGGTTAAGTGATTCATCCGGTTCTCCGGAAATGGCCTTGAATGAGCGCCGGATCTTTTCCACAGTACCGGGAATGGGTTTGACATCTGTGGCAATTACCAGCGGCCTTCCCTCCTGCGTGATCATTTCAATGATATCGGGTACTGACATGCCCCTGCCGCTGTGCAGTTTAACGAGCTTGCCCTGCAGGTCGAGCAGTGCCAGGCCGGTGGTGGTGCCGGGATCAACTCCTGCGATTATGTATTTGCGTTTTTGCTCTTCCAGGGACTTGAACCGGATGGCGTCGCGTTCCACTTCCTGTACCTTGACCTGGACATCGCCGCATTTAACAGAAGAGATAGGGATTTCACTGCGTGGAACGTCTACCAGGAACTCGCCCCTGGTGTATCCGCCATACCCTTTTACGATGCCGGATGTGTAGTTGACACCTTTCTCGCGGTTCAGTGCCTTTAGTGTATCCTCGATCTCGCGTGTCTTTTGCCTGACATTACCGTGTACCTTCCTGCGGTAGCGGTTCTGGCTCCATCCGCCCCGTCCGAGTGAGCGTGCCCTGCTGATTTTGATGTAGGTCTTATCTTCAAATACGGATACCTCGGCACCTACGTCCATTGCGGCAAGGGCGGCGCAGGCCTGGGCTTCCTGGATGGGGTCGAATTTGTCAAA
>DUIM01000132.1:2828-5174 GCA_013330355.1 Methanosarcinales archaeon | reverse complement strand
GACTTCATTGAAGGTTATTGCGAAAATCCGGAACAAGTGATGGAAGCCGCCAGTATACCGCCCCGGATAGAACAAAACCACGGCCAGCCCATCAAGGATACCATCATCAAGGACCGCTATGGCGAAGCCGGTGCTATTGAGCAGACTACCCTGGAAAAGCGCCAGGTGCCCAGGCAATTCATTGACAGGGTAGATGAAATACTGACATCCGGGCGGTGGGGGTTGCCGATATTTGCCATGCTGATGCTGACAATGTTCTATATAGTATTCAAGGTGGGCGGGTATCTGGAAATAGTTATCATTGATATTTTCCAAACGTACCTGATAACTCCGGTATCGTTAGCATTAAGCGGGGTACACCCACTGGTTGTAAGCGCTATAATCTTCGGACTGTTGGGCCTGGAAGCAGGGCTCGCCATTGTAATACCCTTTATAGGCACGTTCTACATTTTCCTTTCAGTGATGGAGGATACGGGATACCTGCCAAGGGCAGCATTCCTGCTGGACCGGTATATGCACAGATTGGGACTGCACGGGCGCGCTATCATCCCCCTGCTGCTTGGATACGGGTGCAATGTCCCTGCCATTATTGCGGCCCGTACCCTTAACACCTATAGAGAGCGCGTTATCACCATTACCATGGTCGCACTGACACCCTGTTCTGCGCGGACAGTAATAATAATGGGGCTTGTGGGTGTCTTTGTTGGATTCTGGGCCGCTATGTCCATCTATTTCATTGAACTGGTGATCATACTGCTGACTGGATGGATGCTGGGTAAAGGGCTGCCAGGGGAGCAAATGGGCTTTATCATGGAAATGCCGCCAATGCGTTACCCTGATATGCAGGTGATAGTGAAAAAGACCTGGTTCAGGATGAAGGGGTTCGTTTATGTGGCCTTCCCCATACTGGTAGTGGGCAGCAGCATTCTGGGCGTGGTTGATGAGCTGGGCCTGCTGGCAGTGTTCGAGAATGTGTTAAAACCTGTGTTTGTAGGATTCCTGGGACTGCCGGCATTTGCTGCAACAGCATTCATATTTGGCATCCTGCGTAAGGAGATGGCACTTGAGATACTGGCTGTGCTGGCTGGTACTGCTGTGTTCATTGATGTGATGACTCCTTTACAGATATATGTATTCGCACTGGTGGCAACCATCTATGTTCCCTGCGCCGCTACCATAGCAGTGATCGGTAAGGAACTTGGATGGCGCAATATGGTGCTTATCTCCGGATTCACTATTGTACTGTCTATTGCGGCAGGTGGTGCTGCCAATTTCCTTGGGCTGGCGCTGCTGTAATAAAAAAAATAATGGGGTAAAAGCCAGAGCCTGGCCGCGATGTCCCGGTCATGTTATTAAAGTTAAGGGGTGCCGGGCCGATTCATCAGGTTACGGAAAATATAGGCGGTGGAGAAAATAATTATCGCTATTGCCATGAATTACTGCAAGGTATCCGAAGCACCTCATATGATGTTCAGGAAAAAACCAAATTGACCCAATCCGGGGATGATAAGAGGAAAAGGAGGGACGAAGGCTTTTGATGATAGTTCAAAATTGATCGAATACTTTCACCATGCTTGGCTAACCACTATTACCAATATGCCCGTTATACAGAGATAGCAATACAGCAGGTGGAAATAGATTGCAGAAAACATATGATATCACTCTTAAATTTTTATCGGGTAAGTTCCCGGAACATTTCGTGAGCCTCATCTTTGATGGGTTTGAAGGTGATGTTATGCCCCTGGATAAGGAATTACCGTATAGTGGACATGATTCTGACTATGTTGTCAAAATTGAGGACCGACGCGCTGATTGTGAAGATGACAAATTCATTTTGCATATTGAATTCCAGAGTACACGTGATTCGAATATGCCGCTGCGTATGATGTCGTACTATGCCAGAATTGTTGATAAATACGGGTTACCGGTTTATCCGGTGGTGATATACCTGAATTCAGACAATTTCGGACCCAATACTCCTGATACGTATGTGAATTCAATATATGATGAAGAGATTATGAGATTTAAGTACAGGGTGTTGAAAGTCTGGGAAATGGATCCGAAAATAATCATCGATAAGGATTTATACGGTTTGTTCCCAATACTTCCATTAACAAATCATGGAAATACCAATGATAATAAATGTTTGGAAGCATGCTTTGACCTGGTACAGAACGCCGATATAAAAGATGGAGCTTTAAAAGCGGATATGTCTGTATGCACTGGCGTACTGGCAGGATTGAGATACCCGAAGGAATTAGTTAAAAGCTTGATGAAGGTGGAGATAATGCAAGAATCAGAAATATATCAGGATATTCTTAATGAAGGAATGGAAAAAGGAATGGA
>DUIM01000132.1:0-2510 GCA_013330355.1 Methanosarcinales archaeon | reverse complement strand
GGAATGGAAAAGGGAATGGAAGAAAGCATCATTTCTGTATTATCAGCCAGATTTGGAAACATTTCCACTAATATGGTTGATATGATCCATCATATCAGGAACAAGTCCAGGCTGAATGAACTTTTGAAATTGGCAGCTACGAGCAGGACCATTACCGAATTTGAACAAAAGATACGAACTGCGTAGTTTTTTCGCAGCTTATTATCTTATTTTTGGTGTGGCAATACGAGAGTATATTTAAGAGATTTTTTATTATTTTCTGATTAGACTTAATAATCAGTTCTGTTAAATTTCTCCCGCTGCTTGAGATACAGTTCAGTATACTACTATTATCCGGAAGACCCCAGCAGGGTCAGCGAGCGGATCCATTCACCTTTTGGTTCCCTGCTCGTACCCACGACCAGCCGCCTGAGACCATTCACCTCTTCCACCATGCCCCTGGCCTCTATGGTCTCACCTGCCAGTGCCTGCCCGGCATAGGTATGGGTGTAGGATAACACATACCCGATCTCTGGATGGTCAACCTTATAGACCGAAGGGCTGTCAAAAGCGAGTTCAGACTCCGTTACAACCGCCTCTATGGTCTCATGACCCAGGTCCGTGCCCCTGCCCTGTGGTTCACTGACCTGGTCCCAGTCCCTGACAAACAACAAGTCGAAATATGTGTCCCCAACCATTCCTCTGTTACCCTTTCTTATCTCATGGAGCTTGAACTCCCCGAAATCGATCTCAGGAATCCGCTTATTGTAGATACGCTCCCACATTCCTTCATCCAGGTGCTGTATGCTGCTCTGGGGATCGTCCTTTGCCCTGGCTATTATATCCCTGGCAATGAACCACCTGGGACCGTATACCACAAGATCAATGTCGGAACTACTTATCTGCAGCCCGGGCAGGAATGACCCTGTAACTCCTATACTGTCCATGGGAATCCCGGCCTCCAGCAGGGTCATGGTTATCTCTTCAATTCTTGGGTCCAGGTGCCATATCCCTGCCAGCCGGTCCGGGGGGCTCAATACCCGCTCGACCTGGTCCCATGGTATGACATGGACGTCCTGCACCCATTCTGGCTTGTGGATGTCCATGTAATCATATGCCTCGTCAAAATCGTATTTCCGGTAATTCCGGGCGCCGTCTGTACGCTCACCTTCAGGGTCGGGTACATAGCGCAGCACGCCCCTGACACCCTCAGGATGGTAGTAATCGGCTGATGAGAATATCCACCCTTCACGAGTGACAATAAAATCCCTCAGACGTATTCCCGGATGATCTAAAATATCCATCATTTTCCTCTGTGGTCTTACCACTCATAAACGTTATTATATTATGTGATAACGCTACTATATACAGAATGAATATATAAATCTGTGAAGAGCAAGACATGACTTCCACTGCAAAATTCTATAAATCAATTGATATACAGCTCAAATTTCTTGAACAGCTCAAGGATATCCCGGAGGAAGAGATTGGCGGACTAATAAAAGTCCTGAAAGATTTCATTTTCCAGGCCGATACAAAACAGAAGGTCATTTACGGCATAGGTGAGGGCAGGAGCGCACTGGCTTTATATGATTTTCTCCATCAATTACTAAAATACGAACAGCTTTTCCCTGCCACCCTTGACGATCCCATCCGACGCTACTTTGACCCTGACAGGTCCAACATGATATTGTCTGCATCGGGCTCAGGAGGCACTGAAAGTGTTATCAACTACCTTGAAGATGCCCACCGCCTGGGTGCAAGGGAGATACTTATAACTGCAAAAACCGACTCGCCTGCCTATAAACAAATAAAATCACACAATGGTTTTGTCTTCCTGATCGAAGATATAAAACTGGAAAAGCCCAGCGAACTGGCAGTCATGGGCTCTGAGTTCGAACTAAAACTGTGTACTATGCTGAATGGCATATTGCCTGCCCTGGACAGCGGTGATGTCAGTCTGTATTACCAGCAGATGGACCATTATCTCAGGAATGCCAGGTTGCTTCGGAATATAGATGATGAATACCTGCGCTCATGGATCGACAAGCTACTGAACCGTCGTGGCCACTATATTGTGGACGGCGTGGGACGTTCCGGATTCGTGGCAAAAGCCTTTGGAATGCGTTTGACACACCTGGGCCAGCATGTCTACATAAAAGGCGATGCCACCACGCCCAGTTTTGTCAGGGGCGACGTATATATTCCCGTCAGCGGAAGCGGCAATACCCGGGAGATCCGGGATGGGATGATAAGGGCACGCAGCAAGGGAGTGGATGTGTTCCCAATTACTGTAAATAAAAGTTCCAGTATGGTTGAACTCCTTGAAGAATGGGGATATGAGGATAATATTATTTTCATACCAGTGGAAGAAGGAGATATGGACATATTCCATGATAAAAAGCCCAATAAGATCACAACCACAAAGATGAACCAGACGCGTCCATCTGTTTCTGAGATCAATTCATATATTTTCACTAATGCCATTATTGCCTCAGCCATTGATTTCTTAGGCGTGGATGAAAAATACA
>DUIM01000122.1 GCA_013330355.1 Methanosarcinales archaeon | reverse complement strand
CCCATTCCAGCCACCTTTTTTCTTAGTGTTACTTCAATGTCTGTTACAGTTCCTTCTTCTTCGTATTCCATCTCAGATAATTTCTTTTCCACCCGATCACATCCTGGTAACCCTGATCTTTTGTGCCATCCCGCGCCCGATCGAAAGAATATTTCGATCGACTTCGATGGTGACCGGACCGTTGGTGGATATCACACGCACGATGCTGCCCTCGGAGATTCCTCTAAGGTTTAGTTTCTGCCTGATCCCGTGACCTCCACCAATATCCATAATTCTGACGGGTTCCCCCGGTTTCATCTGTGAAAGATTTGTATCGTTTAAACGCATCCTGTTTCACCTTTTAAGGTTGTTTTATGGTTGTGATCCATGCCATTTTTATGAAAATCTATTACATTTTTGTGAAAATGTTCGCTTCGGGTCATTATTTGCAGACCCGTTCATATTGCTTTTTCAGGCAATTCATTCTACCAATTATAATTATCATGCATGTACACACCCATATGTTTAGGTACTCCTAAAGTATGGTGTTAGGTATGCTAATATCCAGCCCTATAAATGTTAGGTAATTGGCGAAAATCCTAACACGGTCAAGCTGTAAAGTACAATATTGATATAGGGAACGGGGGTATCATAGTTCACAAGCGGCGAAGCCGATGCACAAAAATAGTGGAAACTGTGGATTTTTCACTGTTTAGAAACTGTTATGAAAATCAGTGTAATCTATACCGATATTAATCTTGAATTATTTCATGCTTAATGCATTATGTATTCTACCATGGTTGTTTGTTCAGCTCAATATTTTTTCAAGTCATATCTCCAATTCAAATAGCGTTTTAGTGATTTTACTCTCCATTTCCAGGAATTTAATGCTAACACCGAACTTTTTACAGCCCAGTTATTTGAGATAGTTCTTGTATTCTTTCAGGTATCTCCTGAAAAACCACTGTGAAAATATGGTATCGTCCTGTTTGGTCTGGGACCTTTCCAGTGCATTGTAGTACCCGGTCCTTGTTTCATAATGGATATTGAGCATGGGGTAGTCGTGTCTGTGCAGTACAAGGTTCATCATGAGCCTGCTGATTCTTCCGTTGCCGTCAGCAAAGGGGTGGATCGTCACGAGTTTTAGGTGGACAAGGGCTGCCAGTTCCACTGGGTGCATGCTGTTCTTGTTCTTATTGTACCATTTGAAATAGTCCATGAGTGACGGGTGTATTTCTGCCGGGAACGGGGGCATGAACTTGCTTCCTGAGATGGCTACCTGGTGCGACCTGATGAGCCCGGCAATGTCAGCTTTTGTGTCCTGGAAGAGTTTTTTGTGGAAATACAATACGGCATTGAAGGACAGGTCTTTTTTGTAATCGAGCATTTCGTAGAATGTATTCCTGTGTATTTCGGTTTCTTTTACGTCGCTTAAGGGGCGGGCAGCAGGGGTTATGCTTTTTTCAAGGAGGTCTGCTGTTTCCCTGAGTGTGAGGGTTGAGCCCTCGATGCGGTTGGTGTCATAGGTAAACCTGGTTGCGAATGTTTCGAGTTCCTTTTTCAGTGCTGTGGGGGGTGTTCTTTGTGCTTGTTCCTGGAATTGCGTGCGGATTTTGTCGAATTTGTCAAACCAGTGTTCGGTGTAGACTTCGGACATGAGCTGCTGTTTTAATTCTTCGATGTTTTTGGGTGGTGTTCTTCCCAGGTATTTTTCTTTTTTGTGTACTTTGCCGCCCTCGCGGTAGCTGTGCTCAAGGTAGTAGTATTGCTCTTTTCCGACTGTTTTTTTCCTGATGGATGGCATGGTTGTTGTATTGCCCCTACATATTTAAATGATTTTGGTTATTTTGCATATGTGTAGGGGTAATTGTGAATTATGTGGTTAGTTCTCCGCGAAAGGTTTGTTGCATGAGGGCGTTGAAAAGGTCGTCGATGTGCTGGCAGGATTGGGTTTGATGTTCCCGGAGCTGTTCAATAGTTTTATAAATTTCAGCGAATTTTTTCTGCATAGAAACTGGAGGTAAAGGTATCTTTGCCTTTCTGACCTTATTAGTACTAATAGTATTCAGCCCACTTGTAGTTCTACTTTTTGAGGAAAACAATCTTAATCTCAAGTTTTGAGATAAGCCCATATTTTCTTACCTTTTTTCCATCTTTGTTTTTTTCTAAGTCCCAAATCCCCCATACTTAAATACTTCCTTAAACAATTACGTTTAATGGCACAAACAAACAACTCAATCATGAGTCCCAACATCGCAAAGATCCTCTCAGGATACGACCGGGACAACCTCACAATTGCCACAGTCACAAGTCACACCAGCCTGCAAATATTCGACGGCGCACGCAAGGAAGGCTTAAAATCCATAGGAATCTGCATTGGTAAACCTCCTAAATTCTATGAAGCTTTTCCCCTTGCAAAACCCGACGAATTTATTATCGTGGACAGCTATGCCGATATCCTGGACAAAGCCCCGGAACTGGCAGCACACAACGCCATAATCATCCCCACCGGCTCATTCGTGGAATACATGGGTCACGAGAAATTCATGAACCTGGAACTGCCCACATTCGGCAACCGGCATGTACTGGAATGGGAATCTGACCGGAACAAGGAACGCCACTGGCTGGAAGGCGCAGGCATATCAATGCCAAATAAAATAGATGACCCAAAGGATATTAACTCCCCGGTCATGGTCAAGTACCACGGTGCCAAAGGCGGCCGGGGCTTCTTTGTAGCCAAGAACAAATCAGAGTTCTATGCAAGACTGGACGAGTCCCAGCCCTACACAATCCAGGAGTTCATTGTGGGCACCCGTTATTACCTGCATTACTTCTACTCACCCTTACCGACAGAAGGATACACACTGAGCAAGGGTACCCTTGAACTAATGAGCATGGACCGGCGTGTGGAATCCAATGCCGATGAGATATTCAGGCTGGGCTCGCCCCGTGAACTGGAGGATGCGGGTGTGTATCCCTCCTTTGTAGTCACAGGCAACATACCGCTGGTGGCGCGCGAGTCCCTGCTGCCCAAGATATTTGAACTGGGCGAACAGGTAGTTGAGAGTTCACTTGACCTGTTCGGAGGCATGATCGGGCCGTTTTGCCTTGAGACCGTGTGCACAGATGAACTGGAGTTCCGGATCTTCGAAATATCGGCACGCATCGTAGCAGGCACCAACCTGTATATGTCAGGTTCACCTTACTCTGACCTGATAGGTCCCAACTTCTCCACAGGCCGCAGGATAGCCAGGGAGATCAAAAAGGCAGTGAGGTATGATAAACTTGAAGAGGTACTGTCTTGAATGAGACGTATGATAAAACCCATGACAATATCAATGCGGCAGCTGCTGGCATACTGGCTGCCGGCGGGTTAATGAACAATATGAAAGGATATCATGGAACTTGAAAATTTTTTACAGCTAAACGGCTTTGATGCCTACCTGGTGCATGCCGACAGTCACCGCAGCCCGGATATGTACTATGCCACCAGGTTTTTGGCAGCTGATGCTTTCACATACCTGCATGCCGGAGGTGATATCCTGCTGGTATCAAGTATGGAAAAAGGCAGGGCAAAGAAGGAATCCGGGATAAACGATGTCAGGTCCACGTCCGATTACGGGCTCATGGATGAACTGAAGTTTCACAAGGACGGCGGTGTAGCATATTGCAAAGTAATTGCCAGGCTGCTGGAAAAAGAAAGGTGCAGCGCCATTGCAGTGCCCAGGGACTTTCCGCTGTTCTTTGGTGAATGCCTGAAGGCCGAGGGTTTCAGGATCACAAGTGTCAAGAGCCCTATCGCAAAGTTGAGGGAAAATAAGGCAGGATCAGAGATCCGGGCCATCACCGCGGTCCAACGAACCTGCGAACAAGCTGTTGCGCTGGCTATTGAAGTTATTAGAAGTGCCCGGGTCAGTGATGATAAATTGATCCATAACAACGTCCCCCTCACTGCCGAAGCCATCAGGGCGATCATACACCACACTTTGCTGGATCACAGCTGCGAGGCTGATGACACTATTGTGGCCTGCGGACCCGGTTCTGCGAACCCTCACTGGCAGGGAAGCGGGGTACTAAAGGCCCACCAGCCTATCGTGCTGGACGTATTCCCACGCCATATGGTGAGCCGGTATTATTGCGACATGAGCAGAACAGTTGTTAAAGGTGAACCGGATCCCAGGATCACAGAAATGCACAGTGCAATAGTGGAAGCACAGGAAACCGCATTCAGGCTTATCAGACCCGGGGTAAATGGCAGTGATGTGCACCGGGCGGTATGTGATACACTGGCCAAGGCCGGGTTCCAGGTTGGGGATGATGAAGGTTTTATCCATTCCACCGGTCACGGTGTGGGGCTTGAAGTACATGAAAAACCAGGACTTGGTTTGCAGGATGTTGAACTGGAGGCCGGGAATGTGGTGACAGTGGAGCCCGGACTCTATTACAAGGACGTGGGAGGCGTACGGGTGGAAGATATGGTAGTGGTCACTGATGGCGGATGCAAGAATTTAACTATACTTGATAAGAATCTACAGTTATGAATGATCATAGATGGTGTTAGCAATGGACGAAAACGAGTTGATCAATGAAGTCAATGAAATAGTCACGAAATACACAACTGCCGGTAAGATACTTGCCCGTGTCAGGAAAGAGACTGCAAAACAGGTTCAGGTGGGTGCTTCCCTGCTTGATGTGGCAAACTTCGGCGAGAACATGATCCGTAAAGAAGGGGGTGAGCCGGCTTTTCCAATAAACATATCCTGCAACGAGGATGCCGCTCATGCCACACCCAAAAAGGAAGATACAGATGTGTTCGGCGAGGATATGGTCAAACTGGATATCGGTGTGCATATCGACGGATACATTGCCGATACAGCCATCACAGTGGACTTGTCAGGGCACCCTGAACTGGTAGATGCGGCCGAGGCAGCCCTTGAAGCTGCCATTAAGGCCGTACATGCCGGGATTAACACAGCAGAACTGGGAGTTATTATCAATGATACTATTACGGGTTTTGAGTATAAACCTGTAGCTAACCTGACAGGCCACGGCCTGGCCCGGTATATGCAGCATGTGCCGCCTAGCATACCCAATATCCCTGTTGATTCAGGTGTAGTCCTTGAAGTTGGACAAATAGTGGCCATAGAACCTTTTGCCACAAACGGCAGGGGATATGTGAGTGAGGGGGCAGGTATCGAGATATATAATAAGGTTGGCAACAAGCCAATCCGGGCTCCCGCTGCCAGGGCCATCCTGAAGGAGATCGAACAATTCAGGACACTGCCCTTTGCAAAGCGGTGGCTTAATTCAAAGCACCTGGACTTTGCAATGCTGCAGCTTGAAAAGAACGGGAACATTTCCTCTTATCCGGTATTGAAAGAGGAAAAAGGGAAACTGGTCTCCCAGGCGGAACATACCTTAATAGTCGAAGAGGACGGCTGTAAGGTAATAACCAGATGATCATGGTAAGTCCAGGAAGAATCGCAGGACTATTGGGAATAACAATATTTGCAGCACTGGTTACCGTAAGTGCCAGCGCTGAATGTAACTGGAGCAACCAGATCATTATCCATCCGGAGGGTATGGAATGGCAGTACACCGAAAAGCTGTCTGATATGGATTCTTTTGTATTTAAATACGATATCGATAACAGGCAGGGAAATAAGGACCAATTTGTCAGTACATGGGAATTAATGAAGGGAGACAAGCAGATGAGGGAAAGGTTCAGGGATGCCATTGAACGTGAAATGGATGTCAGGATAGACAATTCATCACTTGGTATTGAGGTACTGGATATCGATGCTTCACTTTCCAAAAATGCACTGGGTCCGGTCAAGAGCATGACCGAATTGACAAACACCTACCAGGTAACGTACGCATTCCCGGGAGGACTGCTGGAAAATGGCAGTACCATATGGTTCCTTGGAGAACCGGGGTCGCTGCTGTCAGTCAATTTCCCTGAAGGTACGCAGATTATTTCGACCAAAGGTATTGATAATGTGAGCATCAGGACATCTTATCTTTCAGGTAGGTTCGGTGCAATAAATGAGTGTATTAATGTGACTGATAATGAAAGTTTGACTAATGAAGATCTGACTGATGAAAGTGTGTCCAATGAATGTGTGACTAATGAGAGTGCGACTAACAATGAAGGTGCCGATGCAGAGGGAGCAGAAATAACTTACATTATAGATATTGTTTTGCCACCGCAAAACAACATGTCAGAAGAGCTGGGAGAGAATGAGTCCACAATCCCGGTTCCCACTGATATACCCTCTCCCGGAATCGTTTACGTACTATTGGTGATAGCAGCCGCGGTATTATTATCAAAAGATTGAATACATTTAATATTGATGAATATTCATGTAGTGGCGGGTAGTTGGAAAACAATGAAGCGAACGACAGATATGAAGAGTATTCAGCCGGATGAAGTTTGCATCTTCATCCCAACAATGAATGAATCCCATACCATCGGCGATCTGGTCGAAGAATTCACGTCACTGGGATTTACCAATATCCTGGTACTGGACGGCAACAGCAAGGACGGTACGGCAGATATTGCCAGGGAGAAAGGTGCCAATGTAGTAATGCAGACCGATAAGGGAAAAGGACAGGCTGTTATGCAAGCCTTTGATATTATCGACAGCCCGTATGTGATCATGATAGACGGGGATGGTACTTACCTGCCCGGTGAAGTTAACCTCATCATAGATGCCCTTGCAGAAGGGGCCGGACATGTTATTGGTGACAGGTTCGCAAACCCTGGTAAGGGTGCCTTCAGCAGATTGAACAAGATAGGGAACAAGATCCTGAACAAACTCTTTGGATTCGCTTACGGGGAATGGCTCAATGATATATTATCCGGATACAGGGGTTTCACAAGAGAGACAATCTCAAATATGGTACTGAACCAGACCGGGTTTGAGATCGAGACTGAGATCACAGTGGAATGTGTCAGGCAAGAGGTAGATATCAGGGTGGTACCCATTACTTACCTTGCCAGGGCCCAAGGGGCGCCCACAAAGCTGAATCCTCTAACAGACGGGTTCAGGATAGGGGGGACGATATTCAAAATGGCAAAAATAAACAATCCCTTATTTTATTTCAGCGTGATGGGAAGTGTGACCATACTTATCGGTCTGGTCATCGGTACATATGTTGTGATGGAGTGGATGGCCGGGATCACACATGTTTTGCTGGCGGTGTTGACCACACTTATTATAATTAGCGGGATACAGATGTTCATCTTTGCCATAATGGGGGATCTGATCGCTTCCCTTCACAAGGAAACAATGAGGGCTCTTAGAAAGCAGAAATAACAATCAAAATTGCATCAAGAAAAACATATTAAGAAGAACATATTAAGAAGTAGTTAAATAATGAATGTTGAATATTGGTAGTAAAATATTGTTTTAACAGGAGAAATCCTTGCAAAGGATATTGATCAGTACATTAACCGGAGGTTAATAATGGTTGTAAAAAAGTATGAAGCTAATGGTATTACGATCGAGATAGATCATGACAAATGTGTAGGTGCCGGCGAATGTGTGGATGTATGTCCGGTTGAAGTATTTGAACTGGTTGACGATAAAGCCACGGCGCCCAATATCAAAGAATGCACAGAATGCTGCCTGTGTGTGGATTCATGTCCGTCAAGCGCCATTAGTCATAGTTCTTGTTGATTGGCTGTAACTTTACCGGAACATATTCATTTAGTATAATTTCCTGTGTTTCCGGATAGCTTTAAGTTTTACGGGTATTCAAGGATATTATCGGATAAGGATGTAATGTTTGATAATTTCAGGTAACAAATCATCAACAGATCATATTACCAAATCATATCACCAGACTTATCTTTTCTGATGCTGTAACTACTTCAGGTTTTAAGATGGAAAGAAAAGAGTTCAGGGAACTGATATCATCAGAGCATGCCAGGCAGGTGATCAGCCAGATACACCTTGATCCCGGGATACTGGAGACGGGATTAAAAGAAGCCCTGGGTAAAGTGCTGGCTGAAGATATTACTGCACAGGTAGATGTCCCTGGTTTTGATCGTGCCTCTATGGATGGGTATGCCGTACGTGCAAAAGATACATACCAAGCAAAAGAGGACAAGCCGGTAACACTGGAACTTGCCGGCAGTGTAGACACTGGCTCGGTTCCGGATGTTAAGATCGGCAAAGGTATGGCAGTGGAGATATCCACCGGTGCCATGATGCCTGTCGGTGCCGATGCGGTTACAATGGTAGAATACACCAGGACAAAAGGCAGCAGTGTCCATATTATGCGCCCGGTCTCTGTCAATGAGAATGTTATCCATGCGGGCTCGGATATCATGGTGGGAGAAAGGGTGCTGCAGGCAGGTACCAGGTTGACACCGAGGGAGATCGGCGTGCTGTCTGCTGTAGGGGTGGAACATATAAAGGCCAGGAACCTGGTCGTAGGAATAATATCAACAGGCTCGGAACTTGTCCAGCCAGGCAGCGAACTGGGGCCGGGCATGGTCTATGATATCAATTCATATTCTATTGGTGCGGCAGCCATGGAATGCGGTGCCAAGGTCAAGTACTATGGTATTACCAGGGACAACCGTTCCTACATGGAAGAGATACTGGACCGTGCCGTGGAAGAATGCCAGCTCGTAATAACATCGGGCAGCACTTCGGCCGGTGCAGGTGATATGATGTACCGCGTTATCGGTGAACGTGGTAAGGAACTTATCCATGGAATCGATATCAAGCCGGGAAAACCTGTAATAGTCGGCATAGTGGATGACACACCAGTGTTCGGGCTGCCAGGTTACCCAACATCCGCACTCACGATTTTCAATGAATTCACTGCACCTCTTATCAGGCATACCCTGGGGTTATCCAGTTCAAGGTCTACGGTAAGGGCACAAATGGCAGTGGATTATCATTCCCCTGGACGGCGGCAGTTACTAACAGTGGGTCTTGTAAGAGGCCAGGCATATCCGGTAGATAAGGGGTCAGGTGCCATAACAACATTGGCAGATGCAGATGGTTTCATTGAGATCGACCCCCAGGTAGAGATGCTTGATGCAGGTGATGAAGTAATGGTCACCCTGATGGGAGATGTGAAATCCCCTGACGTGCTTTTCATCGGCAGCCATTGCCTGGGTTTTGAGGCATTGATGCGCCTTTTGCCCTTTAGTGTGAGAATGATAAATGCAGGCAGTACGGGAGGAATGATAGCGGTGAGGGATGGGATCGCTGACATGGGCGGAGTGCATCTAATGGACGAAACAGGGAAGTACAACCTCTCGTTTTTCAAGACCTTCAGACTGGATAAAGCCGTGCTTGTCAAAGGTTACCTGCGGGACCAGGGACTTATTGTAGAACCTGGCAGTGACATTGTGGGATTTGAAGACATTGTGGGCCGCAGAATGATAAACCGTACGCGGGGTTCGGGCACAAGAGTGTTTACGGATATGAAATTAAAGGAAGTGGCCAAAAAGAGAAAAACAGGATTTGATGAACTGTGTGCTGCAATCGAAGGATATGATACTGAGGCCAGAACGCACAGTGCAGTAGCGGCGAGCGTTCGTTTGGGAAGAGCTGATGTGGGTGTAGGGATCAGATCGGCGGCTGAATTGAACGGATTAAAGTTCATCCGTATTGCTGATGAGGAATATGATTTTGTCGTACAGGAGAAGTTTATTGGAAGCGAAATGGGAAAGGAATTCCTTGAAGTACTGCAAAGCGACGAATTTTGTGCCAGTTTGCCTGCGGGCATGAGGACATATAACAAGACCGGTAAGGTCATGAATATATAATATGCAAATTGTATGTTATTACATTCGAAAACATTCGGGACTATAAAATTACAGCAAGAAAACCGCAAAATTAATCTTTATGACAGATAATGGAATACAATCATTAATATAATACAATGGCAATTGTTTTATCTCTTTGTGCTTAAATAATCATATCAGGTAAACTTTATGTATGTATGAATTATTAAGAAAAGTTTATAATTCTATTAGGCTGGATGTATCTTCCCTTTGATGAAAGGAAAAAATGGTGGAAACAACGGATGGACAATATTAAAATCGGGATTGTAGGGATCGGTAATTGTGCAAGTTCATTGATCCAGGGCCTTGAGTACTATAAAAGCAGGGACCGCACTGATTCAAATGGATTGATGCACTGGGATATCAACGGTTATAAACCTTATAATATCGAAGTAGTTGCTGCTTTTGATATTGACAGGCGTAAAGTTGGGGTGGATGTTTCAGAAGCCATTTTTAAAATGCCGAACTGTACAAAAGCATTTTGCAGTGAAATCCCAAACACAGGTGTCAGGGTAAGTATGGGGAAAGCACTTGACGGCTATTCTTCACATATGGCGGAGTATGACGAAAATTGTACATTTATACTGTCCGATCAGAAGGAACCATCAAAGGAAGACGTAGTAAAGATATTACAGGAATCCGGTGCTGAGATGCTCCTGAACTACTGCCCGGTTGGCTCTGAAGATGCTTCAAAATTCTATGCAGAATGTGCCCTGGAAGCAGGTGTGGGTTTTATTAATAATATTCCTGTCTTCATTGCCAGCGATCCTGTGTGGGCGGCAAAATTCGAAGAAAAAGGTATTCCGATAATCGGGGATGACATTAAGGCCCAGATCGGTGCCACCATCACACACAGGACACTGGTGGACCTGTTCGAAAAGAGGGGGGTCAAACTGGATAGAACCTACCAGTTGAACACTGGCGGCAATACTGACTTTCTCAATATGCTCAACAGGAACAGGCTTGCTTCTAAAAAGACATCAAAAACAGAAGCAGTTCAATCAGTACTTGGTAAAAGACTTGATGCTGACAATATCCACATAGGGCCAAGTGATTATGTTCCCTGGCAGAAGGATAACAAGGTTTGTTTTATCAGGATGGAGGGCAGGATTTTCGGCGATGTTCCCATGGACCTGGAATTGCGGTTGTCTGTGGAGGACTCTCCCAATTCGGCAGGAGTATCCATTGATGCCATCAGGTGCTGCAAGCTGGCGCTCGAAAGGGGCATTGGTGGAGCACTTCTATCTCCTTCATCCTTTTTCATGAAGCATCCACCTGAACAATATACTGATGATGTGGCATACCAGTACACAGAGGATTTCATAGCAGATAAAAGAGAGAATTAACTTTGGTACACTTCTGAATTAGTATACATTTTGTCAGTATACATTTAGTCCCATAGCACAGAATCCGAATACATTTTATCCAAATGCCCACGGAATTCGCATATTTTTTATAGTGAAATCATATATTAGTATGCATGAGCGAGAATCTGGAAAATATCATAACTAAGGGATTCCATTCCTGGACCCGTAACCTGAACATCTGTATCCCCCTGCTCACTAACTATGTGGTACAATTAACTGTCATGTTCTTTGCTGCCATAGCAGCAATGTTGTTATTTTTCGGCCGGAACCTCTCAGGTATAGCTTCCATGGACGAGGATGAATTATTTGACCTGATGTCGGTTTCCATTATGGAAAATCTCACAGGCGCAATAATCATAGCCTTACTGGTTTTTCTTATATTATTTTTAATTGATGCATATTTTTTTGCAGGTGCAGTAGGTATGAGCCAGAATGCAACAGCAAATGGTGATGCTTCTATTGCAGATATGTTCAATGCAGGCAGCAGCAATTTTATCAATATCTTCCTGGCTAATTTCCTGATAATGCTGATGAAAATCGCAGGGATCATTTTTGTGGTGCCAGGTGCCATTTTGACCAGGAACTACATGGAGGTATTGGAATCCACTCAATTCACATCCGGCATAATGCTACTGCTGATTGGCATAGTTATGTGGGGTATATACCTGCTGATCTTTAGTGTGGTCCTGGCAATTGTGCTGTATTCCATAGTGATAGAAAGAACCGGGGCCATGGATGGGATCATAAGGGGATATAGTTTCTTTATGGATAACAAGTTTAGTGTATTTGCCCTGTGGCTGGTCATCTTCGCAGTTTCCACTGCAATAGCAGTTATTTTCTTTTTTGCGGGCGAGGTAATTGCTCTTATTGGCAGTGACGGATTGAACACGATCTGGTCACTGGGCAGCCAAGTGTTGATACTGGTGACCATCCAGCCATTGATAATGATCTGGTGGACCAGGTTGTATATGGTCAGGACCGGCAAAAACATTCATATTGATGAACTCCTGACAGATACCTGGAGTAGCCAGGGTAAATAATATTTAACCTCCCGACATTACAAATCAAACCTGAAACAAAAATGTGATAGCAAGCAAGTGATAAATTATGGATATATATGACAGTGTTATCGAACTGGCCAAGAGGCGGGGCTTCCTCTGGAACTCGTTCGAAATTTATGGCGGTACGGCCGGGTTCTATGATTATGGGCCACTGGGTGCCATGCTTAAGCGCAGGATAGAAAATATCTGGCGCGATATTTACGTAATCAATGAAGGTTACTACGAGATTGAGGTGCCTACCATTGGAATTGAGGACGTGTTCGTAGCTTCGGGACATGTGGGCGGGTTCTCAGACCCGTTGACCGAATGCGGGAAGTGTCATGAATCCTTCAGGGCAGACCACCTCGTAGAGGATTTTGCCAGCAATCCTGACACGCTAACCCGGGATGAACTTTCTATTATTATCAAGGAAAATAATATCAGATGTCCTGACTGCGGTGGCGAACTGGGCGGCGTATACGAGTTCAACCTCATGTTCAGCACGTCCATCGGTCCAGGTTCAAAACGTATTGGATACCTGCGTCCCGAAACCGCACAGGGTATGTTCGTGGATTTCCCACGGCTGCTTCGCTTCTACAGGGAAAAACTGCCCTTTGGTGTTACCCAGATCGGAAAAGCATACCGCAACGAGATATCACCGCGCCAGGGTATTATCAGGCTGCGGGAGTTCACCCAGGCTGAGGCCGAGATCTTCGTGGACCCCAGGGACAAGAGCCATCCCCGCTTCGACAGCATCCGGGATTATACTTTGAGCCTGTATTCAGACCATAACCAGTCATCAGGCCAGGACCAGGTCGGGATGAGCCTGGGCAATGCCGTGGACCAGGGTATCATCGCCCACCAGTTCCTGGCATATGCACTTGCAATGACGCACCAGTTCCTGATGCGGGTGGGCGTATCCCCTGAACGGCTGCGCTTCAGGCAGCACATGAAGGATGAGATGGCTCATTATGCAATAGACTGCTGGGATGCCGAGATACTGTCGGACAGGTTTGGCTGGGTTGAGATCGTGGGTATAGCCGACCGTACCGACTATGACCTTAACGCCCACAGCAGGGTAAGTAAGACCGACCTGTCAGTGTACGTGGAATATGATGAACCCAGGATTGTTGAAAAAGTGGCTGTTAAACCTGATATGGGTAAGATAGGGCCTGCATTCAAGGGCAAGGCTAAGGCCGTAATGGATGCATTGAAGTCATTGGATGCCGTAAACTTGTCCAATCCTAGTAGCAATAAGATGATCAGTATCCAGGTAGACGGGGAACAGGTGGACATACCTCCTGATATGTACAAGGTACAGCAGGTGACAGAGACCATACATGGTGAGAACATTGTGCCCCATGTGATTGAACCCTCCTTCGGTATCGACAGGATAATCTATGCGGTGCTGGAACATGCTTTCAGGGAAGAGGAAGTGCAGGGTGAAGACGAGATGCGGGGCAAAGACGATGTGAAGGGCGAGGATGAAGGCAGGATCGTACTTGGACTGAAGAGCGAAGTGGCGCCGGTACAGGCTGCCGTGCTGCCGCTCCTGACACGTAAGGAACTGATAGGACCTGCACGGGATATAGAATCCGCACTAAAGAAAAAGGGCGTGATGGTGGCCTATGATGATTCGGGCACCATAGGCAGGCGTTACCGCAGGAATGACGAGATCGGCACGCCGTATTCGATCACAGTGGATTACGATACGCTGGAGGATGGCACGGTCACCATCAGGGACCGGGATTCCATGAAACAGGTCCGTTCTCCCATTGATACCATCGCAGATACCGTACACGACCTGGTATACAACCATACCAGGTTTGAGGATGCCGGCACCCCAATTGAATAATAATTGATAATATTTCATAGTTATGTCCATCATTCTCTCAAAAGAGCTGCTCCGTAAATCCATTCACTTAGCAGGGCTGTTCATCCTGGTGGTATATTATTTCACAGATCGTTTTACTGTCCTGTTCTGGCTTATCCCGCTCGTATTCGTAACACTGCAGTTAGAATGGATGAGACTTAGCGGATCTATCAGGTATCCGGCAGTCCTCCTGCGCCCGTCCGAGGAGCATAGGGTGGCAGGGTATGTCTATTCTATTACTGCAGCCTGTATTGTTATTGCACTGTTCCCGAAGACCATTGCCATAACTGCGCTGACTATGGCAGTCCTGGGTGATTTTTCTTCGGGTATTGCCGGTGCCATGTGGGGTAAAAAAGCCGATGTCAGGCAGATGCGCCTGCCAGTAAAACCTGTACC
>DUIM01000058.1 GCA_013330355.1 Methanosarcinales archaeon | reverse complement strand
TCTAGGACACGACCGAAATTTTAGTCAACGACCTCCGAATGAATTCTGAAGGCATCCCGGTACGGGTACATGAGTTTTTCCTTTATTCTATTCAACGTATAGGAAAGTATAAACGCATTTGTTTATCTCGCCTTTGAAATTTGATACATGATTACTAAATATCATGCTGCGATTGGGTGTGCCGGCGCAACGTTTGACTTAATTGTGGGACCATGCCTGCACAAAGTAATACTTTATATACAAAAATATAAAATATCAATTAGTATGTATACATCGGCACTAAAGGCTGCAGGAACCAACTCATGAAGGACAAAGTGTATGTTATAGATACCTCGGGTTTCATAGCCCAGTTGGATTTCAGGGACGGGACAACTGTTACAGTATCGGCAGTGGTTGACGAGATTATGGATAGTACATCAAGGCTGAGGTTCGACCTGCTAAAAGATGCAGGGCTAAGAGTTGAGCTTCCGGACGGAGCCTGCAGGGAAAAGGTGAGATCAGCGGCGATTTCAACAGGAGATGTAAGTGTCTTGTCAGTGACTGACATGGATATCCTTGCAAAGGCCCTGGAACTGAAAAGTGAGTTTGAAGTGATCCTGGTCACTGATGATTATGCCATACAGAATGTGGCTGCCAACCTTGGAATTGAGTACAAGACCGCTGCCACGTCAGGGATCAGGAAGAATGTTGTGTGGGAATTAAAGTGTACAGGATGCGGCAATGTTGTCAAATCAGGTATTGAATGTCCCATCTGCGGTTCAGGGCTCAGGCGGCGGCGGGTGAAGAGGTAAAGCATTGATCGTCCGGGATTAATTTTATATTGTTGCAGACTGAATAAAATGAAGGTATTATTATGAAGAATATTAGAGACTTGATCCAGAAAGCTTTAGAACTTCAGCAGAACGGACTGGCAGAGGGACAGATCGCAGATGAACTTAATGTTTCCAGGGAGACTGCCACCTGGCTGCTGGCACATTCACCAAAAGGGGATATCACCCAGGCACCTAAGGATATCTATGTAAACTGGAGCAACATAGGCCGTAGTTCCAGGCGACTGGGATTAATGTCCAGTGCCCTGTGCGATCTGGTATTTGAAAATCTTGAGAATCCAGGCACTGACATTGAGGTTGTGGTGGGCGTAGCCTTGAGCGGAGTACCTATGGCCAGCCTGGTAGCTGAAGAACTGGGAGCCGAGCTATCTGTGTTCCAGTCAAGCAAGCAATCATCCGGTGGTTCAGGCGGTATGCTGTCCCAGAACTTCTCCAGTGTTTCCGGAAAGAAGTGCATTATTGTGGATGATGTTGTCACTACAGGCAGTACAATTAAAGAAGTAATTTCAATCCTGAAAAGTAAAAAGGCCATCCCCACTGCCATCGGTGTACTGATCGACAAGAAAGGATTTGATTCCATAGAAGGTGTACCTGTTTGTTCACTGCTCAGGGTATCAAGGGTAGATAAGATCGAATAGGCGGTTATCTGACATTTACTGAACTTAAATGTCTATTAAAATAATTTAAAATATTGATTATAATCCAGTGATATCAATAAGAATCAATTCAAATCATAAAAAATTATTAAATGAAGGTTTATAAGTTATTTAATGAGATAATAAAGCTTTAAAAATATAATACTTGAAAGTATCCTTATATTTGCCACGGCCAGAAGTAGGTTCAATGGAGCAAAAGAACTTCAGTTAATAACTATTGAAGGAGGCAAATATAATGAATGAAAAAAAGAACACACTGCTGATCTCAACTTTTGCAAAGGTTACGGTCATAATGTTACTCATGGGGTTGTTTGCTCCCGCACTTGCTTATGCCGCTACACCCCAAGAGCAATACCAGACTGTTAAAGAACAAGATCGAATATCGCAGGATCGGATCCATGACGCCCAACAGTCCTATCAGGACTCAAAGGAGAAATTCCTTGATGCCATGGCACGTTTGGAAGATTCAAGGACCAGCTCGACTATCTTTGATCTGAAAAATGCCACAAGGAACTTTTTGTTTCATACTATTGACTACATCACCATACGTCTGGAGGTACTGGAAGACAATGCAATAAGGGCTGATGACCGCGGTTTTGCTCCATTTATAATTTCTGATAATATAGAATCTAATACAGACCAGCTTGAAGACCTGAAAGACGATGTGGAAGCCGCCGAGACCAGTGAAGACTTCCAGGCAATTATCAGGGAAATAAGGGATATATGGCAGCATGTCGATCTGGAATCAAGGTATTTCATTCTTGGTGCAGCAAATAACAGGGTAGGTTCATTCCTGGTACGCGGTGAATCCATTTCAGACCGCATTGAAACCGAGATTGAAATATTAGCAGATGCAGATGTGGACACTAAGAAACTGAAGCAACTCCTGGATGAATATAATAAAGCACTGGAAGAGGCAAAAGACAGTCATGAGAAAGTAAAGGATATATTTAGTACACACAATGGGTTCGATGATGACGGGGTTCTTGTGGATGCTGAAGATGCAAGTAAGTTCCTGGATGAAGCCAATAGCCTTATGGAAGAGACACAAGAGCAGCTCAAGGACGCCTATTCAGTATTACGTGAGATATTTGACGAACTCAAACAGCACAGGCCTGGCTCTGCAGACCTGGACGGTACAGGCAAATTGACTGCATCAGGAACTGGTAAGGCCACAATCTCAGGTGATGTGAATGTGGAGATTATTGCCAAAAGCGGGGTACTGACGATCAATGACTATGACGGCAATGCTGAAGTAGATGTTACAGGATACGGGACCAAGGACGAACTGGATAATGGTGCTGTCAGGTACAGCGGGTTTGATGGAACTGCCGGTATTAGCGGCAGCAGTGTTACTGTTGTGATACTTGGTGATGACATTGAGCTTACTTCGAAGGGGACAGGCAGTGCAGTACTCAGAGGATATGGCACATATTACGTAGAAAAGGACGGTCGCCATATATTGAGCAATAATTGGGCGCCACAGGAATAAACGACGTTACTGACACAAGATCAAACAAAATATATGAACCAGACACAGAATAAGGTCCAGACACAGAATCAAACACCTGGCGAAAACTCTGCCGTGGATACGGGAGGCAGCTAACATGAAGGTAAAAAATCCGGTCACAGTTTATATCTTGTTAGTGGGTCTGGCTGTTTCGGGATGTACAGGTCCATCAGAAGAAATATCGGCAAGTCCGCCCGCACCCTCACCAAGTTCATCGAGTTCAGCAACCCCCACACCAGCTCAAACTGGAGATATCATGGACAGTGAGATATCGACAATCGAGTCAGATATAGCTTAACTGGATGCACTGCTGGTAGGTATGGAGGTTATGCAGGATATGAATTTAGATGAACTGGAAAGGCTTGATTTTTAAACCTTTCCCTTTCAAGCTGTTCCAAAATTAATTTACATTTTACTTTTTTAATGCTCCCATTGGCAGGAATACCATTGCCATCAGCAGGATGCCGTTTACAACGAACACTACGCTATAACCCTGGGAAGACCCATTATATCCCAGAGCTGATAGCACCAGCCCGCTAATGAGTGGGACCAGTGCAAGCCCGGCATAGGTACAGGTATTGAAAATCCCCATAGCCAGTCCTTTTTCGATCTTCAGGTATGCTACACCAGTGACCAGTCCCACCAGGCCCAGTCCGGAACCGGCACCCATCAGGGTCAGGCCAATGGGGTGGAACACCGCTGCCAGTGCACCCACGCCGGTAATGACCATACCTGCCCTGACAAGAATATCCCTTTGCACCTGCAGCCTGCCTGCTATCAGGGACGTGACCATTGCACCGATGTAAATGCTGGCCAGATATGCGCCCAGTGCACCTTTCTCCAATGAACCAAGACTAAAGTCAGGGTACAGGGCTATCAATACACCGCTACTGCCGAATAAGATAAATGACAGCAGCCATATCTGTGAATACTCACGATGGATGAGCATTTTCCTTGACCTGAGTATTACGGATGCCACCTCACTTTTCTTTGATACCGTTTCACCGTAGCCGTTATTGATCAGTACCATAAGTGATATCATGAGCGTGGGTAACATCAGCCCCTCGAACAATATCAGGCCGTTTTTTATCCCTGTGGATACCAGTAACCCGGCCAGACCCATACCTGCGGCCAGACCCAGATTCAGCAGGGAATTGAACTCGCCGATATACTGTCCGGATTGCCTGAATTTTGATAACATTGCAAAGGCTGCAGGGAAGAACGCTCCACATCCCATACCTTCGACGAATCTGGCTATGACTATTACCCATACATTATCAGATGCTATGATAGCTGCACCTGATATTAATGTTAATAAGATCCCGATGATGATGAACAGCCTGTTACCGTAGGCATCAGCCAGTACACCAAAAGGTATCATGGTCAACAGCGCACCGATGAAATATGATGAGAATATCAGACTGGAGGCGGCTCCGTTTGCCAGCAGCGTACTGTCTGATAGTTCCGGAAGGATGGGGATGACAGCATCCGAGAGTCCCATTATCATAAAGACCGACACATACAGCATCATGCGGTCAAGCAGCTGAGCGTATGGTTTTTCTTTTTCTTTTTCTTTCGTTTTCATTTTTCACTCTCATAATAAATCTTCGATTGTTTTAAAATCAACCCTGGCAGTGGAATCAAGTGAAATGGGTGTAACTGAAATGTGTTGGCATTTCATAACAGCATGCACATCCGTCCCCTCCTCTGCATCATGTATCAGGTCTCCGTCTATCCAGTAGTAGGGCCTGCCCCTGGGATCATGGCGTTCCTGGACTGATGTCCTGAATATCTTTCTGGCCAGGCGTGTGATCTGAGTGTCAGTGTCCGGGGTTGCATGCCTGGGTATGTTGATGTTCAGCATGTCCACACCAGACGGAAGACCGTTTTGCAGCACCTTTTTAGCGATACTGTTTACAATCTTTTTGCCTACATCAAAGTCATATTCATATGAGCGCAGGTCATCGAACTTATCACCTTCATCCAATACCTGTATAGAGGCAGCGATGGCAGGTATGCCATAACTGGCAGCCTCCAGGGCCGCGCCTATTGTGCCTGATGTGGTCACGGTATCTGTACTTATGTTCTCACCGATATTGAAACCTGAAACTACAAGGTCTGGCATTTGTTTCATTATTGAGAATATTCCGAGTATCACGGCATCGGTGGGTGTCCCGCCAACAGCGAAAGCCTTCATCCCGTCCACACCTGCTTTGTTTATCCTCAATGGCTCAAAGATGGAAATGCTACGACCTACGCCGCTTTTTTGCATGGACGGTGCCACAACGGTAACCGTACCCAGGTCCCGGACTGACTGGTAGGATGCCTTGATTCCGGCAGCATAGACGCCGTCGTCATTGGTTACAAGTATCTGCTTGGTCATGTTTATTCCTGAGGTATTTGATAACATTAATGTTGATTAAACTATTCGTTAACTATTGACCTGGGCCAGTGCCGTCCTGGTGAAAA
>DUIM01000148.1:3385-3599 GCA_013330355.1 Methanosarcinales archaeon | reverse complement strand
ATCAAGCAAAACATCTTTCACCTATTTTAGCAAAATGAAAAGAATACCCTTAGTCCTGACACCAAGAAACTCTGCAATTGTTGAAGCCCCCCCATCCACAACCATTATATCTACTTTAGACCAAAGGAATTATTGAATGAAAAAAGCAATTCTCCACATCCCAGGTGATGTCCAGCAATCTGGATTCCGAGCAAAAATCATGCTTTAAATATTG
>DUIM01000148.1:1554-3074 GCA_013330355.1 Methanosarcinales archaeon | reverse complement strand
AAATATTGCCCTCATCAATTCAAAGACGAAAATCCCGCCACCCGCATCTGTCCCTACTCCCTTGACTGCCGCATCATTATCCCCTCAGCAACCTTTGGCAGGAACAATGTAGACTTCTGGGGAAAATTCTTCGTCTCCACATGAGCCTTGTACTCAACATCTTCAATAGCAAGGGGCCTGATCAGAAAAGCCACATCAAATCCCTTGGAATCAACCTTGTTAACAGCTTCATCCATGCTATCCACAAAGACCACATCATCTATATTCCCATTATCTACACAGGGCCCGATGATCCATTCATTCAGTGCGATATAGTCCAGCCCCACATTCTCCCCCAGTTCCACTGAAAGCCGCTTAACATCCTCTTTATTTGCCTTTTGCACAGAGAACGTCTCACCGTTATACAACCCCATCCTTACGTCATACTTGCCATCACTATCCTGCAATGCAGTGTTGAATCCATCACCCCGTTTTCCATCCCATATTGTCTCAAAATATCGTTCCATCTGTAACTCAAGCTTACCTAAATCAATACGCCTTACCACCCTGTGCCAGGGCAGCAACAAGAGGGCACGATCCCCACCTTCCATGAACATCATCATAGTATAATCCACACCGTCCTTCATACGAAGTTCATTGGCCGCATTATATCGGTGGTGCCCGTCCAGTATCAAGACCTTCTCATCTTTCAGTAGCTGCTGTATCTTCTCAATTATTTCGATTTCAGTGATCTCCCATAGCAGGTGCCTGGTGCCGTTCAGTTCCAGATCCACCAGAGGCGCTCGTTCTTCCCTTAATATCAGATCGGGTCGCTTAAAGCCCAGGTAATCTTCAAGTATGTTATTAATCTCATGTCCGGGCATATTGTATTCGGATACTATGGGTGAGAAGTTCATGCCGCACGCCTTCATCAGGTTATAGCGTTCAATTGTATGTTTTTCAAAAATCCTCTCATGCCCCACAATACTACCCGTGCCCAGCTCTTCTACCTTAACAAGGCCAACCAACCCAAAAGCAAAATAGATGTCCCTCCTGGCTATTTCGGGTATCTGGCTAAGTATATTCCCGGGAAGTGTGTACCTGATGCCGTAAATAAATAGTGCAGGTTTATCCCGTTCTACAAGTATCTGCTCATCAAAGAAACGTTCAAGGCATTTCATTGCATTTGTGATGAACCCTTCACTGTCAACACCGGTCTTGCGTGTGGTAATATTTATGACATTATTTTTTTCACCGCCATACCTGGCATATTCAGTCTCATCAATGGTATCATAGACCGGGCATACCAGCCGGTCCCGCTGTGGCAGTTGTGGGTTTAAAACAGTGGTTCTGAAAGGTTTTATTGTAACCATGTCGAGGGCACCTTGTGATTATATGTTAAGTACTTTTGTTCCAGACATAAATCCGGAATAAATATCCAATATTGGTCTCATCTATTTATAATAAAATGAAATTCAGGTGCTTAAAGGTAAATATGTAAAATATAATTTTCGGAACATATATCTGGTTGTCAAGATATT
>DUIM01000148.1:0-1138 GCA_013330355.1 Methanosarcinales archaeon | reverse complement strand
TTTTATTATTTTCT
Organism: Methanosarcinales archaeon; assembly: GCA_013330355.1. GTDB lineage: Archaea > Halobacteriota > Methanosarcinia > Methanosarcinales > Methanocomedenaceae > Methanocomedens_A > Methanocomedens_A sp7939u. The sequence continues at coordinate 1,124 of DUIM01000148.1, read as the reverse complement.
GATCACCACTTATTAGTACTTATATATTTCGTAAACTATATATGCGGTTCTAGCACCTACAGAACAAATTAAAAAGTATCCCATACAGAAGAATCGGAAGTTCCGAGAATCTGCTTTGCAACGTTTATTGTAAAGATAGATCTATTCTCTTCTTCAAGGGTGAACAACAGCTTGAGTTCGTTAGCACCTAATTTTATGTTTTGTGTAATCATAATCTTGTTTAAAGCGAGTATTGTTACACAAATATTAATATGTGCTTATTCTCAGTGGATTTACTCTATTATTATTTACCGCTATAGTTTTTAAGATTCTTCAGGAGTTGTCATCTGAATGTTCAGGTTCGAATAACCTTTCTCATTATTATTATAAAGTTTTATAAAGTCGTATATCGTCCTGTATTGTAATATTTTGGAACCGGGAAGAGATTAAAGTGATAGACTTCTTTATCAGTTACAATAAAGCAGACATATCCTGGGCCGAGTGGATCACTTGGCAGCTAAAAGAAGCAGGATACACCACTCTGCTCCAGGCCTGGGATTTCAGGCCAGGTTCCAACTTCGTGCTTGAGATGCAGCGGGCCGCTAGTGAAGCAGAGCGGACCATCGCCATCTTATCTCCTGCTTTTCTTAACGCACTTTATACCCAACCAGAATGGGCAGCTGCCTTTGCCCAGGACCCTACCGGAGAAAAGGGCACATTGCTACCCGTTCGTGTCCAGAAATGTAATCTGAGAGGTCTCTTTACTCCAATTATCTATATCGACCTTGTGAAACTTGACGAAACTGCAGCCAGAGATGCCCTGCTGCAAGGTATCAATCGAGAACCTATCCTGCCCTCAGGTGAACCGGCTTTTCCTGGAGGTAGCACGAGTTCCATGGCTGAGAAACCTCGTTTCCCTGGTGCACTCCCGCCGACCTGGAATGTGCCCCATACCCGCAACCCCAATTTCACAGGTCGTGAGGAGCATCTGGCCAAGTTGAAAACGGCCCTGGATTCAGGCAAGCCCGCAGCATTGACACAGGCCATCCACGGGCTGGGCGGTGTTGGCAAGACCCAGCTTGCCCTTGAATATGCCTACCGCAACGCAGCAAAATATGATATTGTGTGGTGGGTCCGTTCAGAAG
>DUIM01000068.1 GCA_013330355.1 Methanosarcinales archaeon | reverse complement strand
AAGGTTGTGCCACCTCATGCATAGCAAAACTTGAGACAGCAGCATCAAAAACCCCATCCCTGAAAGGCAGTCTGTGGGCATCGGCAAGCACAAAATCCCCTCTCGACTTGGCCTTAGCGCGTCTTATCATCTCAATAGAAATATCGGTACATACCAGGTCAACCACGCCCAGTCGCTCAGCCAGATATCCCGTGCCAGAGGCCATATCCAGTACACGCCTGCCTTTTTTTATCTCGATCTTTCCAAGTAACTGGTTCCTCAAACTGTCATACTGTCCCATCATTGCAATCCTTGCCCCGATATCATAAATCGGTGCAAGGAACTTAAAAAAACCATGACTTGCTACTTTTTCCATATTCTTCATCCAGATAATATATCAGGTAATATATCGCATAATTATTAATACCATACTATAGTAAAAGGCAGGATGGTAATATGAGGTTCAAGAATAAGAAAAACACACTGGCAGCTTTAGGTATTGGTTTCCTGTTAGCCGGTATAATAATATCACTGGATGGCCAGGATGGTACTCCATTCATCTATTTCGGTGTGGGGACATTAACTGCCACCGTGCTCTACTATGGCATCGTAGCAGGCAGGCCCCGGATATCTGCATTTATAGTGGGTCTGGTAGTACTGCACACAGGAGTCCTGTTGATAGTGAAAGGCGAATTAATATACCCAAGTGAGTTTGGATTAATCACATTCGTTTCAGGAATTCTGGTACTGCTAAATTCAGGTTTTTCAGAATATATGCGGGACAGGAAGAAAAAGAACTGACATTTATTCGATATGATGGTCCTCACGCAAGACCTTCAATAGTCCCAGAACCGAATAACCAGCCCTGGTAATACCCATACTCCTGCTATCAGTATCAGTACCTGCAAGATACAGGTTCGTAACAGGTGTCCTGGTATCTGCAAAATAGCTATTAATGGTCACAGCAGCCTTTTCGGGAATAGTATACTGGTAGTGTGTCATCACGATATGGTCTTCGATACCAGGCAGTGCATTCAGTATGGTATTATATATCCGCTTCCTGTCCTTTACCAGTGGTACGGATTCATCAACAATGAAAGTGAACCCAACCAACTGCCTGCCGGGAGGTGCAAGTGATTTGTCATAGTTGCTAATTGGCATGGCCCAGAAAGCCCTGCGCTTGAACCACACCTCGGAACCCTTGTAATCGAATTCAGGTAACTTTGTATCAAGACCCAGCCATATTGTCATACTATGGGTCTGCACTATCCGGTTAATATCCTGTATATATGACGACGGCAGATTATCCGTAAGAGCAGGCAGGTCCTTTGCAAAGCCTGTAAAGACCACAACATCAGCCTTGTAAGTCCCTTCAGGGGTGACCACTTCTTTTACGACCCCTTCTATGGTATTTATTCCTGTTACCCTTGATGAAGTCTTTATCTGAACAGAATCATTCATGGAAAATAAAACTGCATTCAAAAACGCCTTAAGACCCTTGCGTGGATATGCCTGGGAATATCCAATATCATTATTGCCAAGCCTGCTCAGGATTGACAGGTGTCCCTTCAACTGGCTCACAGTAAGTTGATTTGCAAGCAGGGCCAGATAGGATTTGGCGATATCTTCATCTTCAAGGAAGTTCTCAGGTACACTATCCCGCATATAACCACTGCCTGTCAGGATCCTGTGTACTGAGGTCTCATACATGGACTTACCAGATAATGAGTAACACATAGCATTGATAAAATCCAGTGAATCCTCTGAAAGCCCACCGGGCAGGTAATCATATACTGACTGGTTGCTAAGGTCAGACCCAAGCGTGGACTGGGTAAAAGCCTTGGTAATGGCCTGGCTGAGCAGCAACCGATCCATTTTTGGCAGGACATCGAATCTGGCAAACTCCTTTAAGTTGGACGGTATCTTTGATAATCCGTTTGGAGTCCTGACATGATAAGCCCCATGGTCAAGGAACATGGGGGTATAATCGAAATATGTATCAATAAGCCGGCGCAGCGGCCCTACCCGCAAGTGGGTTATCGCATGGACACCGGTGTCTACCTGGAATCCATTTACATCATAACTATTGCAGTTTCCACCCACATAACTACGTTTTTCCAGGACAAGTACCTTTTTTCCATGTTTTGAAAGCGCCATAGCAGACATCAGGCCGCTAATTCCGCCACCCACTACAATCACATCATAATCTGCCATATTGTATCCATTATTAATAATAATCAGACCTTAAAATCCTTTTCGGCAATACCATTGGCATTCACGTTAGTAATACCGTTAATAATGGCATCATAGCGCTGGCATACACGCTTAATGATATCATCTGCAGCATTCTTGTGTGAGGGCACCAGTATATCCGCACCTGATGATACATCTACTCCCTCACTCGATAATCCATAGTCAGGGGCTATCAACAGCCCGCCGGCTGATACATTGAGCTTCATATCGGTAATGAGCCGGGCCACCATATCGGTAGCAGGCTTCACCCTGGTAGTAATGCCAAAAGTTTTTGATAAATATTGTTCCTTTAATTCGTTTACCTTTTCAACTGCTGCTTTTACCTTGTACTTACTGCCAAGAGGTGAGAGTTTTTCTATGGTTTCAAGCAGGTCATCGAAAGTAACAGCCTGCACCTCTATTATTTCACCATTAAAGTATTCTGCAATCCTTTCCCCGTACCCCTTTGATATCACCAGCTTGCTCACGTCTTTTATTCGCAGGATATCTTTCTCTGTGGGTTTATACGGATCCACAACCTTGAAATTATCAATACCAAGCAGGAACATAAGTGACAGATATCCCATTGTAACACCTACGGTGGGCTTCACACCCAGCCACTTGTCAAGCCCGGTTTGCCCTTGCTCGGATACCAGCTCGATGATCTTCTGCTTAATATACTCAGGATCACTGGATCTTAGACCGAAATATTCTGCAAATCCCTGTGTGGTCGTGAGTATCCGGCTTCTTCCCTCCGGGCTCCTGCTTATCAGTCCCCTGGCCTCCAGTTCCTTTACGTGGTCATAAGTGGCACTGCCGCGTTTTTCTACCAGGTCACTCTGGAGCAGTGGCTGGTGGTAAGCTATCATGGAAAGGGTCCGAAGCACAGGGGATGGCAGTTCCTTCGGGGCCACACTCCTGACCTGGTCTGCATATTCAGGTTTGACCTGCATTACGTACTTGCCTTCCACCTCAATGATATCCAGTCCTGATTGCCGCTCCTGGTATTCCTGTATAAGTGAATGTACGATATTACGGGTTTTTTTCTTTTTACTTACCAGTTCCTTTAATGTAGCAAGATCTACCGGTTGGCCTGCAGCAAATAATGCAGCCTCTATTACCTCACGGTCCCCTATGAACATACCCCCGGTGAATCAGGATACCTGATATATAACTCACCGAAGAGTTCTTCCTGTTCAAGCCATATCTCCTTATTGGTTGCAAGGAACAATAGTGAGATATAGGTCATCAGTTTATTTGAACGGTCCCCTGACAGCAGTTCACTAAGTGCGATATATGTCCTGTCTTCCAGGATGTTGTTCAGCGTTTTCCTCATCGTATCCACCCTGCCTTCGATATCCTCTTCATGGGCTACATCCAGTACCTGTTCGGTGGTCGGCCGGTCAAGTTCCATAGTCTCCCTCGCTTTTTTGCGGATAGTCTTACGCCGTTCAACCACTTCTGCTTTCTCCAGTTCAAGTATCAGTTCATCCAGTGTGACCGAGCGCTGGGAATGGCGCCTGACAGGTGCTTTTGGTACAGGATAATCGTCCACATCAAAAAAGTCCATATCATCGATCCACGAATCATCCTCAATAACAGGTTCTTCCACCAGGATATTGGACTTCATGCGCAGCAGGATAGCTGCATAATGGAGTGTCCTGCCTGATATCCTTAAGTCCATACGTTCCAGTTCTTCAATGTGGCGCAGGAACTTATCAGTTATTTCTACTATATCAATGCTCCAGGGGTTTATCTCCCCTTCACGGACAAGGTTCACCAGTATCTCAACAGGCTCTTCATAAATATCCTGTGCATCCTGACCCACAGGTAAATAGTCATAAGTAAACGGTATCTCAACTAATTCTTCCATTCAGCTCATCCCCTCTGAAATCCGGAATTCTTGTAAATTCTTGTAAGTCGTAATATATTTACGTTATTATTATATATTATCTTTTCCAATACCGTTATCCTCGCCAACGACCCTGGCAACTGCCATTACTTTATCTCCGGGTTTGACATTCATTATCTTGACACCTTGTGTATTTCGTCCCTGCACCCTGATATCAGACACAGGCACCCTGATGATGATGCCGTTGGACGTGGTTATCATAAGTTCATCCGATTCATTAATGGCCTTGACATCCACGACCAGGCCGTTGCGGATACTGGATATAATGGTTATGACACCCTGGCCCGCCCGGTTCATTTTCCTGTATTCATTAAACTCAGTACGCTTACCGAACCCGTTCTCGGTGATCGTAAGCAGGGCAGCATCGTCACTTACGATGTCCATCCCTACCACATAATCATCACCCACAAGCCTGATGCCTCTAACGCCGCGAGCCCCCCTTCCTGTCGGCCGCACATCAGCCTCTTTGAAACGTATGGCTTTACCATGACGGCTGCCGATGATAATGTCCTTGGTGCCGTCAGTAAGCTTAACTATCTCAAGTTCATCACCTTCATCAAGGGTAATAGCTATGATTCCGCCCCGCCTGGGGTTTTTGAAAGCCGACAGTTCGGTCTTCTTGACTACTCCGAACCTGGTGGCTTTGATAATGTACTGGCCGCTTTCAAATGTCTTAACAGGTATCTGGGCAGTGATCCTCTCCCCGCTGTCCACCTCAATGAGATTGATTATTGCCTTGCCGCGGCTCTGCCTGGATGCATCGGGTATCTCATACACCTTTTTCCAGTAAACCCGGCCCGTATCTGTGAAGAACAGGATGTAATCATGTGTGGAGGCTAAGAACAGGTCTTCCACGAAATCTGCTTCCTTGGTATCCATGCCTATGACACCCCTGCCGCCCCGCCTTTGCTGCCTGTATGTATCCACAGGCATACGCTTGATATATCCGCTGTTGGAGATGGTGACCACTACGTCCTCCACAGGTATCAGGTCCTCATCTTCCAGGTCCACGCCGCCTTCTACTATCTGGGTGCGCCTGGCGTCCCCGTATTTGTCCCTTATGGAGGTTAACTCCTCTTTGATGATATTAAGTATCTTGTTACGATCTGCCAGCAACTCAAGCAGCCATTTGATGGTTTCCATCAACTCCTTGTGCTCATTGTCTATCTTTTCCCGCTCAAGACCTGTGAGTTTTTGCAGCCTCATATCAAGGATTGCTTTTGCCTGCTCCTCACTCAGTTCAAAATTAGCCATAAGCCCGTTTCGGGCTTCTTCCACTGTCTTGCTTGCACGGATCAAGGCTATGACCTGGTCAATATGGTCCAGCGCTATCTGCAGACCCTCAAGAATATGGGCGCGCTTTTTGGCCTTTTCCAGTTCGAACTGGCTGCGGCGGGTGATGACCTCTACGCGGTGGTCAATGAAATACTGGATGAGCTGCTTTAGGGTGAGCACCTCGGGCTGGCCGTCCACCAGTGCCAGGTTGATGATACCAAAAGTGGATTCCATCTGGGTGTGCTTATACAACTGGTTCAGCACTACATCAGCATTAGTGCCCCGGCTCAGTTCCATCACGACCCTGATGCCGTCTTTGTCTGACTCGTCCCTCAAATCCGAGATGCCTGATATTTTCTTTTCCCTGACAAGTGCGGCAATATTTTCTATCAATTTTGCCTTGTTCACCTGGTAGGGCATCTCATCGATGATAATGCTCTCCCTGTTCCCGTGCTCCTCGACAGAGGTCTTTGCACGCATCTTTACGATACCGCGCCCGGTTCTGTATGCACTGTGGAAGCCTGCGCTGCCGAAAATGTAGGCACCTGTCGGGAAATCCGGACCCTTGACAACACCCATCAGTTCCTGGATCTCAATGTCAGGGTTGTCAATGGTCATGGTCACGGCATCTATGATCTCTGAGAGGTTGTGGGGTGGCATGTTGGTTGCCATACCCACGGCAATACCTGTACTGCCGTTAATAAGTAAATTAGGGAATTTTGATGGCAGTACAACCGGTTCTTTCAGGCTGCCGTCATAGTTGGGTACATAGTCCACTGTATCCTTGTCGATATCGGCCAGCATTTCTTCAGCGATACGGTCCATGCGCACTTCGGTATAACGCATGGCAGCAGCGGCGTCGCCGTCAATGGAACCAAAATTTCCCTGCCCGTCGGCCAGGGTATATCGCATATTGAAATCCTGGGCCAGCCTCACCATAGTGTCGTAGATGGCAGCGTCGCCGTGAGGGTGGTACTTACCCATGACATCACCCACTATCCTGGCAGATTTCTTATAGGGCTTGTCATGGGTCATGCCCTGGTCCTGCATACCGTACAGGATGCGGCGGTGTACGGGTTTTAAGCCGTCGCGCACGTCAGGCAGTGCCCGTCCCACGATAACGCTCATGGAATAATCGATATACGAGGTCTTCATCTCGTCTTCGATATTAATGGGGACAATATTCTCAGTAGGCTCCTCTTCACCGTTGACCTCACCTTCCATGCCGGGTTCTTCCATGCTTTCTTCTATGCCTTCTTCTATACCCGGTTCTTCTATATCCTCCCGCTCATCCGGGTGTTCAGATGTCAAGGTTCTTCACCTCCCTGGCATGCTGCTCGATAAAAAGCCGTCTGGGCTCCACCTTATCACCCATAAGTATAGTGAATATCTCTTCCGCTTCCAT
>DUIM01000043.1 GCA_013330355.1 Methanosarcinales archaeon | reverse complement strand
GATATCGTTGTTGAAGACGAGATATTTGTCAATACAACCACTAGCCTTACCATAGATATCAAAAACAATGGCGGGATATTTGATGTCGCCCTGTTCTCAGATGGGGTGCCTGTCGGGAACCAAAGTGTACGGTCGGTATGGAGTGACTTGATAACGTCAGTATCGTTCAACTGGAAACCGGATAAAACCAAAACCCACAACCTGACCGTTGTGGTTGATACAAGTGATCGGGTGAGGGAGTTGTATGAGAACAATAACCGGTTAACACATAATGTAAATGTAGTACGTCCTGATCTGTATCCGTTTGTGATAACTCAGCCTCCCCATACGTTTGTCAATGTAACAAATGATATAACGCTTATAATAAATGGCACGACTGATGAGCATTTCAATGTAACACTAACTGCGGATGGAGTGGTCCTTCTCAACAGAACAATAACTGGAATAAAAAATAACCTCATGCTGCCGGTTAGCTGGCGACCATCCGCCATAGGTGAACATACACTTGAACTTGTAGTGGATTCAAATGAAAACATGCTGGAAAGTAACGAATCAAATAATGTTCTGGCAGAAGTGGTGAACGTGATACTTCCTGACCTTGTTGCAGCAGCCATCGAACCCATACCGGTCTATGTGAATGCAACAAATAAAGTTATCCTGTCAGTTGAAGGCACAGCCGAATACTTCAATGTCTCGTTAATAGAAAATGAGACAGAGGTGGGTAAGACATCCGGTATCATATGTTACGGGAGTACAAATGTTACCATTGTATGGAAACCAAGCGCTCTTGGAAACTGCACGCTGCAGGCTGTGATCGATTGCGACAATGACATAGAAGAGACAAATGAAAGTAATAACAATATTTCACAGAATTTCACAGTCGTGCTTCCTGACATCATCCCAAAACAGATAACGCCCTATGTTCTTTTCCTTAATGAAACGAACAGGATAACCATAGCTGCAAACGGTACAGCAGAGGGATTTAATGCCACACTGTTCGCAGATAATAGATACATTGAAAAAAAGACAAAACTTGACACCTATAACGGCAGTATATGGTTCGACTGGATCCCGGATGCAAAAGGAACATACAATCTTACAGTCTGCCTGGATCCGGATAATGATGTCACAGAAACGAACGAAACAAATAATAACCTGACAGCAGGTATAATCGCGGCAAAGCGGATCGATCTTGAATTGCTCTCACCTCTGGGTGGAGAGATATGGACAGGTATCCGGAATATAACATGGAATGCCACATACGAAGAGCCGGTATCGATCGATCTGCTCTACACTGCAAACCTGGGCTATAGCTGGAATGTAATTGCAGCAAACATAACAAACAATGGGTCATATATGTGGGATACGGGTGACGTAATTGATGGAAAATACCAGGCAAAGGTAATCGCACGCTGGGGAGCCGTCACACAGGAGGATCGATCCGATCGATTTTATGTCTATAATAAAAATTCAGCCTCTGAGTGGGGGGAGTTCCACAGTAATGCAGGTTTTTCACTATCTGAAACACCTGATACGAATAAGATCGCCTGGTCCAGTAACGATATCGGTGCAGAAGGTTCTTCTTCCCTCATTGTTGCAGACAAAAAGATATTTGCATATTGCGCCGGATGGCAAGAGCTCTATTCAGACTATACATATCTTGTAGCTTTAAAGGAATCAGATGGGGAATTGTTGTGGGGTACACAGATCGCTCCGCGACAGTATGGTTCATGGGCAACACCAACCTACCATAAGGGTAGGATCTACGTCTCTTCAGGGCGCGGGGTATACTGTATCGATGCAACAAAAGAGGATAGAGGACCGGTACTGTGGGAATTTACATTCCCTGACGGCGGAGGTTCTGTCAATGGCGGTCCCGCGGTTGCTGACGGGAAAGTATATGTGGGAAGCTGGGACGGAGGGCATTATTACTGTCTTGATGCCCGCAGTGGGGATGCCCGCAATGAGACCGAGATATGGAGTTTTAAGGTAGAGGATAAATCCCAATCCGTACCTGCTGTTGCATACGGCAGGGTGTACTTCGGTGATTTTAGCTCTGAATCGAAGATGTATTCTGTGGATATGGATGATGCGTATGAGTTATGGAATACGACAGTGGAACATAATGTGTGTGGTTCAGTCACAGTTTCAGACGGTGTCGTATATTTCACGACCTATAATTTCAACGGACCTGGCAGGCTTTATGCACTTGATGCAGGTAATGGAACTGAGATATGGAAGAACAATATTATTCGCACGGATTCAACACCGGCATTTTATGCACCATCCGGTTCAACCAGGAGTTACGTCTATGTGGCTTCCGGATGCGGTGGACATGTGATATATTGTTTCGACGTGAAAAATGGTGAATTGATATGGAAGAACGAGAAGGACGGGCTGGGAAGCTGGACAAACTCACCAGCAGTATCTGTGGATAAAAAGGTCTTTGTCGGGAAGGAAGGAAGTGGTGGAATGATGCCGGAATATGCCGGACTATACTGCCTCAACGCATTTACAGGAGACGTGCTCTGGCACTCGGACGTCGGGGGTTCATCTCCTGCTATAGCTAATGGAATGGTATATACGATTGGCGATGGCAGGGTGTACGCATTCGGTTCTACCACATTACCTGATTTTACTGTGGAAAGAATATATGTGCCGGATAAGATAAATGTCAGAAAAACTGCGGTCATAACTGCACAAATCAATAATATTGGTAAATCAAGTGTAAATGAAAGTTTCATTGTGGCACTTACGCATAAAGGCAGGCAAATCGATAAAATTACAGTTTCTTCACTGGATATCGGTGATGTAACAAATGTTTCCTTTAACTGGACACCCCAACAAACCGGGAATCACCATCTAATGGTAACGGTTGATGCTGATGACACCGTGACCGAGTCAGACCCGATGAATAACTGGGATTGGGTGGATGTTACAGTTGGAGATCATCAACCCGACCTTGCTGTAACTGCAATTGATGCACCGTACGTGAACCGGGTTGGAATGAACATTAATATAACGGTGCATATTGAAAACATCGGGTCC
>DUIM01000084.1 GCA_013330355.1 Methanosarcinales archaeon | reverse complement strand
ACTGCCTCTACCAGTTCCTGTTTGATGGCATCCAGTCCACCGACGTCAGTCCACCGCACCTGGGGTATCTCAAAGAATACTTCCCTCAATGCCGAAGGTTCGATATTCTTAAACGCCTCATCAAAGTCCTTGTGAGTAACTTCCAATTTTTCAATGACTTCGGCAGGGATCTCCTCATCCATATTGATCTCAGGAAGGAACCTGCGCAGTGAGTGCATGGCCGCTTCTTTACAAAGTGATGACATGTCGGCACCCACGAACCCATGTGTACGCTCCGCAATCCTTTTCAGTTTGCCTGTATCGTTATCATCACCATTAAGTTCAGCAGATAAGGGCATGCCCCTGGTGTGTACTTGTAATATCTCCAGCCTGCCGTTCATGTCAGGGATACCTATCTCGATCTCCCTGTCGAACCGTCCGCCCCGTCGCAGAGCCTCATCAATAGCATTTGGCCGGTTTGTAGCTGCTATCACGATAACCTCGCCTCTGCTCTTCAGCCCGTCCATCAGGCTGAGCAACTGGGCCACTACCCGGCGTTCGACCTCACCTGTGACCTCACCACGTTTTGGTGCGATACTGTCGATCTCATCAATGAATATGATAGTAGGTGCGTTCTTTTCTGCCTCATCAAACATATCCCTGAGATGTTTCTCACTCTCGCCGTAGTATTTAGATACTATCTCGGGACCGCTGATGGAAATGAAATTAGCATCGGTTTCATTAGCCACTGCTTTAGCTATCAGGGTCTTGCCTGTTCCGGGCGGACCATGCAGCAGTACGCCTTTAGGCGGGTCAATTCCCAGTTTCTGGAAAAGTTCGGGATGGCGCAGTGGGAGTTCGATCATCTCCCTGACAAGTTCGATCTCGCGCCTTAAACCCCCGATATCCTCATAAGTTGTCTTTGACGACCCTTTAAGTTTTCTTTCATCCACAATCTCATCCTTGAGGTTGATGGCTGTGCTCTTTCCCACAAATACAGGGCCGTTGGGGCTGGTAGATAATACCACGAAGTTCAGGGGGTTGCTGACAGTCTCTACCCTGATCTGCTGTCCCTTATTTATAGGCCTGCCTTCAAGCAGCCTGTGGATATACTGGGCACCACCGACAAGCCTGATGGCCTGGGTAGGTGCAAGTGTAACCCTCTTTGCTTCTTTAGCCTCTGCTTTTTTGATCTTTACTTTGTCATCCAGGCTGGTCCCGGCATTATTACGAATATTACCATCGATCCTGATCAGGTCATTCCCCCGGTCTTCAGGATAAGCAGGCCATACGATGGCATATGTGGTATCCTTACCAACAATCTCTATATAATCGCCGCTTACCAGTCCGAGCATTTCCATCTTTTCCCGCTCGATACGTGCGATGTCGCGTCCCACATCACGGTGGTGGGATTCCGCAACCCTGAGTGTCAGTTCCTTGGCCATTTTTTTTGTCTCCTTTACTTATTCTTATAGATTATATCTATTAATGATATCTATTAATGAATAGTATTTATTATTTGTTGCTTTAGATAAGGGTCAATAACTGCCTGTTGTTTATTTGCCGTTCATTCATTATTCCCCTATCCCTCAATGACCGGATAAGTTCTTCCATAAAATATTCGGGTCTCTCCATGCTCATGGAAAGAGAGCGCATATCCTGCGGTTTTTTCAGGACCGCCATTAATATCTCTTCTTCAGATTTGTTCTTTGCCACTTCATGTATCCAATTGACACAATTAGCCATAACATCTGTCATTTCCCCTTCGATCTTATGCTGCTGGTCAGCAAGCTGCCGCCTCCGGGATTCCAGTTCGAACAATTCCGTGTTCAGTTTTTTCAGTGTTTCAACGGATTTTGTGTCATCCGTGGGATCCCGGTGGGGACTTTTCGGCTTTTCCGGTTGTGGCTGCTGCAGGACCGTGCATGTTTCTACAGTATAGGAGTACGGCGACACAAATACTTCCAGTTTCAGGTTCCCTGTTATGTGGTAGTATTTGCGCCGCTGTTTATTTGTGTTTGCACGGACCAGTCCGGTCTGCTCAAGCTGCTCCAGATGCCCCAGTATTGCCTTGGGACCTACACCAAGGCGCTCGGCTATCTCGCTGACATAGTAGGGCCTGGTGGCGAGTAGCCGGATGATATTCCTCCGGTTCTCGTTTCCAAGCAAATCCAGCAGTTGTGTTGACTCCATAGACCTGTTCATCCTGATATTTGATTGTATTTACATGTGGTTAGTAACACGAGGTTAGTAATTTATAGTTACTAACCCACAGTTATTAACACCTGGTTACTAACCTTTAGTTAGGGTTAGTAGTATATAAATATATCTGTAGGCAAGATTATTGGATTCTGCACATTCCGAACCATTTTTTCTATTCCAGGGTTTCCTTAAGGAAAAAAGCAATGACCGTTGCCAGGCCTGTAAGTGCTGCCAGTACAAAAAAACTGGTCCTGGCACCTTCTTGTTCCATGATCAGCCCCGCAATCATAGGTCCGGCGGCTGCTCCCAACCACCTGACCATATTAAATGCACCCAGTGACGTGCCAAGAATACGGGGGTCCTTTTTCACTACCTGGTCTGCCATAATAGCTATAGTCAATGTAACCACCGGACCCAGGCACAGTCCCACAAACGCAAAATTTATAGCTATCACCCATGGGCTCAGAGTCACATGTGACATTAACAACAGTGCGCCACCTCCCAGGATGATCATAGCAATGAGTGGAGTTTTCCTGCCAATGCGATCACTCAGTGTACCGGTAACGGATGCGCCCAGGCTGCTGGTTATGGCGTAAGGAATAAATAAAAACCCCATCTGGACGGGAGAAACAGTGCTACTGGCAAAGAAAGGCAACACGTAGGATGCCCCGATAACTGATATGCCGCACAGCATGCTCACTATGCTTGCCATTAAAATGTTCCTGTCCCTGAACATGAGCAGGGTGGTCACCATCATTTTTCTGGCTCCGAAACCCAGTTCCCTGCTACATAGGCTGGTCTCGGTCAGCCAGAGGCTGACCCCTGCTATTGCCAGGGATACCCAGAACATGGACAGGAATACGGTCCTCCATCCGAACAATCCTCCCACCACTCCGCCTAATATGTAGCCGGATACAGTTCCCAGTCCTACTGCCAGACCAACGATACCAAAACCCTTCCCCCTTTCCCTTATTGGATAGATGTCTCCCACAATAGCGTATGCAGCCGGGAAGAACATGGCCACCCCAAGACCCGACAGGGAGCGGGCAACCAATAATTGCATCCCTGAACCGGCAGTTCCGAAGATGAGGAGCCCGAAGCTGAATACCAGTATGCCGATGGTGATGAAAGGACGGCGCCCGTACCTGTCAGAGAGTACGCCGATCGGTATTTGGGGGATTGCCATGAACACCATGAACGAGCCCATGATTATACCCATCATGGTTTTACTGACCCCTAGTTCACCGGATACTGCAGGAAGCATTGGGATCAGGGACAGGACTGACATGAAAACAATTAACAATCCCCCTGTCAGGATGAACATGATCCTGGTGCGGGGGAGTCTGGAGCAGTCCGGTGCTGTATGGGGCATGGTGGATAGAAAGTTGATGTGGCTAATTAAGTTTTCCTGGAATGAGATGAGGATTGTCTGGCAGGTTTCACGGTATCCTTAAATACTTTTTTGTCATTAATATCGCCCAGAGGTGTAATAATATTGTTTTTAATCGGAGAAGCACTCATTGGCGAGGAACCTGAACTCGCTCACGTTGATATTATCATTGGAGATAAAAACGGCCCGGTCGGGCAGGCTTTTGCCACAGGGTTCACCCAGTTGTCAGCAGGGCACACACCCCTGCTTTCTGTGATACGGCCAAACCTGCTTACCAAACCGGCAACACTTATCGTACCAAAGGTGACGGTACAGAATATGGATGGTGCGGCCAGGATATTCGGGCCGGCCCAAAGTGCGGTTGCACGGGCAGTAGCCGATGCCATGGATGAGGGTATCATACCAAAAGAACAGGCTGAGGACCTTGTAATTGTGGCCAGCGTATTCATCCATCCCCAGGCCGAGGATTACAGTAAGATATACAGGTACAACTACGGTGCCACCAAGCTGGCAGTGCAAAGGGCTATGGAAGGCTTCCCTGATGTTGATACTGTGATGGAGGAGAAGGACAGGACCATGCACCCCATAATGGGATTCAATGTGACAAGGTTATGGGACCCACCGTACCTGCAGGTAGCTATCGACATTCCGGATATGGATTTCGTTAAGAATGTCTTGAAGCAGTTGCCACAGAGCGACCACCTGATAATCGAGGCCGGCACGCCTCTTATCAAGCGATACGGCCTGGATGTGGTATCAAAGATACGCGAGGCTCGGCCCAATGCGTTCATCGTGGCTGACCTGAAGACCCTGGATACCGGCAACCTGGAGGCCAGGATGGTGGCTGATGCTACTGCCGATGCTATTGTAATATCAGGACTGGC
>DUIM01000033.1:3176-3493 GCA_013330355.1 Methanosarcinales archaeon | reverse complement strand
GAAGCAAAGGATTTCATAGACCAGTTAGCAGAATTCGGTAAACCCATCCTCATAATGACAGGCGGGGAACCACTGCTGCGGGATGACTTTTATGAGATTGCCCAATACGGGACAGATAAAGGTTTAAGAGTAGTACTTGCAACCAACGGCACATTTATGACGCCTGAAATCGCCAGCCGCTGTAAGGATGTCGGTATTCAGCGGATAAGTGTCAGTATCGATGGCTCTGATGCAAAAACCCATGATGATTTCAGGTGCGAGCAGGGCTCATTCGATGCAGCCCTTGCCGGTATCCGGCATATAAAAGACGCAGGTAT
>DUIM01000033.1:1123-2775 GCA_013330355.1 Methanosarcinales archaeon | reverse complement strand
ATAGAACTGGATGCCGAAGCCCTGCATATCTTCATGCTGGTCCCGACAGGCAGGGGCAAGGAAATAGAAAAAGATGAAATACCGCCCGAGGAGTATGAGCGGGTCCTGAACTGGTTCTACGACCAGCGGGATAAAGTGCCCCTGCAGTTAAAAGCCACTTGTGCACCCCACTATTTCAGGATAATGCGCCAGCGGGCAAAGGAAGAAGGTATCAAAATAACAATGGAAACCCACGGCTTTGAGGCCATGACCAAAGGATGCCTGGGTGGCAGCGGGTTTTGTTTTATTTCCCATATTGGTGAGGTATATCCCTGCGGATTCCTGCCCGCACTGGCAGGGGATATCCGTAAGCAGAGTTTCAAGGATGTGTGGGAGCAGTCAAAGGTGTTCAACGACATCAGGGATGTCAACAAGCTGAAAGGCAAGTGCGGCATATGCGAGTACAGGAGGGTGTGCAGCGGATGTCGTGCCAGGGCATATGCGGCCACAGGCGATTATATGGCTGAAGAGCCTTACTGTGTGTACGTGCCTGCCGGGGGCGAGGCTGTATGATGGAGCTGGACGAACTGGATAAGGCTATCCTTAACAAGATCCAGGTGGATTTCCCCTTGGTGAAACGTCCGTTCGCAGAACTGGCCTATAAACTGGGTTCCAGCGAAGAAGAGATCATACAGAGGATCGAGTGTCTTACAGCTGAGGGTGCCATACGCAGGATAGGCCCCATCCTGAATATTAAGAAGGCAGGGGGCGAGAGCACCCTGGCTGCTGTGAAAGTACCCGAAGAGCGCATAGATGAAGTGGCCCGGATCATCAACGGATATGATGAGGTTTCGCACAACTACCTGCGTCCTGCCGAGTATAATATCTGGTTCACTGTGTCCGCACCCGATAAGCAGAGACTTGGAGAGATCCTGGACGAAGTACGGGAGCAAACAGGATGTCCGCTTATAGACCTGCCCACGCTGAGGCTGTTCAAGATAGGTGTTAAGTTTGATGTAAAGTAAAAAATTAGAATGTTATATTTTTGTTGAGAAAAGGAATAAAACATGTGGCAATGGCCTGAAATACTATTCTGTTGATGAAATGAAGGAACTGGGATTTGCCATCAAAAGAATTGTGCTTGATTGGCCCGGGGTCACAATCAGGACGACAAGTAACCTTTAATACATTTCAGTACATATATAAGAAAGGTCAGGCCAATTGCAGGAAGGGTTAACGGTCTGCTTGGGGGAATGGTAATGAGATCATATTCAGAAAAAGAAATGAAGGATCTGAGGTGTACCTTTGAGAAAACAGTGCTTAACTGGTCCCATGTCACTCAAAAGAAGACCTTTGGTTGCCCCAGTTACCAGGCAGATGGAAAGACCTTTGCCATTCTGGTGACAAAGGGCGTACTGATCACTAAAATAGACATGGCTGTTAAGGATACTCTGCCTGACCAGCACCAGGATGGTGCAATACATACCTCTAAGAGAAATATAGAACACTGGATCAGGGTCCCGATGAATAATGAGGCCGAGATAGAGGAAATAATACCTATTGTCAGGAGAAGCAGTGAGATAGTACTGCAGGAAGAATGAAAACCAGGTAAAAACATTATTTTTCTTAATGAAGCTCTCCACAGCAGAGCTGTGTGGTATAACGATTGAGAT
>DUIM01000033.1:0-722 GCA_013330355.1 Methanosarcinales archaeon | reverse complement strand
ATATCGTAAGACATTAGCTATGAATGTTTCATAAAAAGTTACAAAATGAAGATTCCCGTTGAAAATTGACCATTTTTTCTCACCAATTTTGACCCACCCCCTATACAACCTTTCATACCTTTAATAGTTACAAAAAATCTTAGATATTATGTCTTGTAATTTCTGTGATATTCATAACAAACGTCATAAACCCGACACATTATTATTTTTAATAATCATAAATATTTCTAAGTATGATTTTTTTGAAATATATTTTATAAAATTTTAAGAAACTATTATCTGTGAAATGAATTATCTATCTCGCACTCACCATACCCCGGACCTAAATGCCGAAGCCTGTAAATAATACCCCCCATCCGATTTTCTCTTTTATCCTCAATATTTTACTCTGCCTGTTCATCCTGAAGTTCTTCAGTAAAAGGATATTCCAGCTTCAATTCTTTATAGGCCCTTCTGAATTTTTCCTCGATAACTTCCGGGGTATAATCATCTGAGCGGCACTTTTCCAGCAATTCATATGCCCGTTTGCGCCTGTTGCCAAAGTTTTTATTGATCTCATCCTTATCCATCTTTATCTCTTTCCACCTTAGCACAATATCAGGCAAGATCTGATTCAAGATCACTTTCAGCCGTTTACAGGGGAAATCAATATCGTATATATCATCCTTCATTATTTCACCTATCACTAAGAGCAACCGGATTTGTTAAATATTTTTTGATAA
>DUIM01000087.1 GCA_013330355.1 Methanosarcinales archaeon | reverse complement strand
TCGGCGGTTTTCCAGATCGTCCGGAAAATAATAAAAAGTCTCGCTTTTTGAAATAGATATCTCATATCGAATATTGCCACAGAAGAATGAAGAATCGTATCTGAAGTTTACATTTATATATCATTGTAAACAACTGTTTAACATGCGAGTTATAACAACAAGAGTTCCGGATGAAATGTTTGACGGGATAACGGAGTTGGAGGAGAGCGAGAATATAGAACGAGCTGAGGCAACTAGAAAGTTGCTATTTATCGGTATAAAAGAGATAAAAAAGGAAAAGGCGATAAAACTTCTAAGGGCGTATAAAATAACATACAGGAAAGCAGCAGAGATGATGGGAGTGGCGGTTTATGAATTATTGGATATAATGGAAAAAGAAGGGATTGAAGTTGGATATTCGATGAGGGATCTGGAAAAAGATATAGAGGAAATGAAGTGATTGCCATAGACTCTCCACCTCTCATTCATCTATCAAAGATTGGAAGGCTGGATATTCTGGAGAATTGTTCACTAATCACAACGGAGTCCGTTAGAGGAGAAGTGATTATTGAAGGAAAAATTGGAGTGAGTGAATTAAAAGAATTCTTTAAGCCTGTAGAGGTGGTTAAATTATCAAAAAGGGATATAGACACTGCATCGTCTATTGTGAAGAGTGAAGATATACATCAGGCAGATGCGGAGCTTCTATTGCTTGCAAAGAAGAAAAAATGCACGCTGTTGACGAATGACCGGGCATTGGTATTATTAGCAAGGAGTATGGGACTAAAAGTATGGTGGGTCACGACTCTAATTCTGAACCTTATGAATGCGGGGAGGTTGAGCAAAGAGGAGGGAAAATATATTCTTGATGACCTGATAATGGGTGGAATGCATATAGAAACGGGTGTGTATATAAGGATACTCAGAGAGATAGAGATGATAAGGCGGTGAGTCAATCAAACGAAGAATGTTTTTACGAATCGCTGCAAAAAGTAGCTGAAGGAACGGGGATACCGAATTAACGCTAATAACAGCATGGACAACCATAATCCCAGTCTCAGTAAGATCGAGAAGATCATAGGATACCAGTTCAATGATAAGCAGTTGGGCACCTCAGCAATAACTACCCGCGCTTATTCCAACGAACACCCACAATGCCCGGACAACCAGGCCCTTGAATTTTTAGGAGATGCTATTTTATCCTTCGTAACAGCTGAACTGTTATACGAAAAGTGGTCCCGGCTTAAAAATAATAAAGTATTTAATGAAATGACACCCGAATTTGTGATGACAAAGATGCGGCAGGAAGTAGTAAATAACCAGTATCTGGCAGACTGCGCTAATTCTTATAACCTCTGTGATTTTATTTTCGATTCCGCAGATAATCCGAATGCTGGATATAATAGCTCAGGTGCCGGCCCCGGTGACGATATAATTGAGGCCTTGGTTGCGGCAATTTATTTTGATAATGAACGATCCATTGTCCGGGCAAAGAAATTCATCGTAGACTTTCTCAACCTATCCGATCTTCTTGAAGATGAAAAACGAATCATCGAACTGGTTACCCGGAAGAATCCAAAGGATAGGCTTATCCATAAATACCAGGAATTGAAAAAAGTCACACCTTCAATTGAATATCCTGTTATAGAGGATCAGTTAGTAGGAAATACACATTATTTTGTATTGGGGCTGCTCATCGAAGGCAAATTGCTGCCCGGGATAACCGGCAGTGGACCCAACAAGGCTCTGGCAGAATATGAAGCGGTTGAAAAGGGCTACCAGTTCCTGGAAAAAATTGACTGGGACCTGAGAAAAGTAGTAGCTGATCAAACTGTAATTCTATAATTTATTCCAGTATAATATCCCCGCCAAGTGATTTCATGGCTTCAAAGAAGCCAGGATAAGAAATATCAACAGATTCGGCAGTATCGATAACAGTATCCCCGGCAACCATTCCTGCCACGCTCAGCGCCATCACGATACGGTGGTCGTGCCAGCCACTCACATAGGCACCATGCAGGCCGCCCCCCTTTATCACCAACCGCTCAGGCTCCTCTGTTATATCCACTCCCATTTTAGTCAGTTCCACAGTCATGGCGTGCAGGCGGTCGGTCTCCTTATACCTGACATGTCCGGCATTCTCAATCACCATCTCGCCATCGGATAGCGCACCCAGTACCGCCAGGGTGGGCACAAGGTCAGGTGTCATCCCAACATCAACAGTTACACCTGTCAACCGGCTTTTATTCACCCTCACCTCGCCACGCTCTTGGTCCCATTCCAGGTTCGCACCCATATCCTGCAGGATAGGGATTATAGCAGCATCGCCCTGTTTATTCGGATATAGCCCGCCCACAGTAATACCACTGCCTGCACCGCCGCCTCTGCCTGCCAGGGCACCGGCCGCCAGCAGGTATGATGCAGAAGAAAAATCACCTGGCACCGTGTACACCGCATATTCGGTTAATCCGTATGACTGGTTTTTGGGAATGATAAATGACAGGTGCCCCTTTTCGTCTTCAACCAGTTCTATCTCAATGCCTGCACATTCCAGCATTTCAATAGTGATCTCCACATACGGCCTGGACTTCAATTCACCATCCACCTTCACCACGGTCCTGGTCCGGCACAGCGGACAGGCCATGAGCAGGGCCGAAAAGAACTGGCTGCTGATACTTCCGTCCATCACCGCCTCGCCTCCGGTCATGGGACCTTTCACTTCAATGGGTGCCATACCGTTATCCCTGGTGGAAATGACACTGGCCCCAAGCTGGTTCAGGACATCTATCAATGGTGTGTTGGGACGAGTGCGGATAGAATCGTCCCCGGTCAGTACCGTTGTACCGTCACACAGGGCACTGACAGCCATCAACAGCCGAAGTGTAGTTCCGCTGTTGGCAACATCGATAATGCTATCAGGCACGGAAGGTTTCCCCTTCACACCATCTACAATGAGACTGTCACCAATCTCCCGTATCACAGCACCCAGTGCCTTGCATGCCCTTATAGTAGCAGCAGTATCGGCAGACAGCAGGGGACGCTTTACAATGGTTTGCTCTGCCAGGGATGCCATGACTACGGCCCTGTGGGTATAGCTCTTGGAAGGTGGTGCAAGCACCTCACCCTTCAGGACAGATATGTCAACTTTTGCTTTCATATTGGTCACCTAAGCTGTAATGTTTATTATTGTACGATAGTGTTAATTGAAATGTTTTATAGTTGAGCCTCTGGCAAAACTCACATAACATTTCGTATGTAGGATAAGTATAGGAAGGCAGCAAAGCGAATCACAAATCACGCAAAGATTGCAAAGACAATGTTGTGTAGGCTTCGCGTCCTTTGAGTTGATTGTGGTGTAACATATAATCTAAATTATATTTAAATTGCCATGGCTGCGGTGTAGTCTATCAAGCCCTCCCGGCCCTATATACAACAGCCAGCAGTATCCCCAGCAGCGCACCCACCACCCCGAATCCGGGCGACC
>DUIM01000090.1:9560-11161 GCA_013330355.1 Methanosarcinales archaeon | reverse complement strand
AGGGTATCTTGAAGTGCGGGGTCAGCTTCCAGGGTAGCCTTGATGGCGGGCTTTGCCCCAATCTTCTCATTGAAAACAAGGTAGCCGAAGCGCTCGGGCTGGAATAATGTATCATGTTGTATCCCAAAGCGGGCAAAGTCAGCAGCACGGGCGATGACCTCGGATTCTGGGATACCGCCGATCAGGTGGGCCTGCACATCCTCAGGTTCCGGCTCGGGAGTGTTATCCACATAGCGGCGGATGTTTAGATTGTAATCGTGGGTCTCCACGATCTCGGCCTTGCTGACCAGACGGGAGTATTTTGGTAGCTCCCGCTTGTGGGTGAAAACAAAATCGATCTTTTCGATATCCTCGGGGCGCAGTTTGTTCTGAGCCTTGCCTTCAGCGTATTCGCGGTCAGCATTGATAAACAGCACCTTGTCCTTCAGTGAATCAGGCTTGTTCTTGTTGGCCACGATCACGCAGGCAGGAATGCCGGTGCCGTAAAAGAGGCCAGGCGGCAGGCTAATAATAGCCTCAATAACATCGTCATTGATAAAGATCTCGCGGATAAGTTTCTCCTTGCCACCACGAAACAGCACACCATGTGGCATGATTGTAGCCATGTGCCCATCAGGCTTGAGGCTGGCCAGCATGTGCTGCACAAACATCAGGTCGGCCTTCTTGCCGGTCTCGGGACACCATTCGCGGAAGCGACTGGGGAATTTCATGTTGGCACGGCTGTAGTTCTGTGAGAAGGGCGGATTGGCAAGTACACGGTCGAATTTGCGTACCTGGCCATTTTCCAGAATCTGCGGGTCCTCCAGGGTGTCTCCGTTTTCAATAGTGAAGCGTGTGATGTTGTGGAGGATCATGTTCATGTTGCAGATCGACCAGACAGTACCGTTGGAGTCCTGCCCGTAGAGGGCGAGATCATTAGGGTCCTGCCCCTGCTCTTCCACGTATTGATGGGACTGAATCAGGAAACCACCGGAACCGGCAGTGGGGTCGTAGATATTATTGCCGGCCTCGGGTTTGGTTATCTGCACCAGGAGGCGCACCACTTCGAAGGGGGTGTAAAACTCGCCACCCTTCTTGCCGGCGCTGTCGGCAAAGAACTTGATCAGGTATTCGTAAGCCGCACCCAGCAGGTCGGGGAATTCGAAGTTGTCGTTGACCAGCACAAACTGGGGCTGATTGAAATGGTCCAGCAGATCTTTCCACTTCTGGTCAGGAATCTTTGTCTTACCTTTGACGGCATTAAAATCGATATTGTTTTTAAGCACCCCTGCGAGGGAATCGTTTTCTTCTTCAACAGCGGCGATGGCCTTGTTAAGCATGTTGCCGATGTCGTGCTTCAAATCCTTCAGCGCCGGGACCGGGTCGCCGTTCTCGTCGGTCCATGACTCATGCCATCGGGCGCGAACTGGAACGAAGAAAGTCTCACCGTAGGATGTTTTGTCTTCAAGCAATTCCTTGATGAGATCCGGCTGACCCTTCAGATGCGCGAAATCTTTCTTGCGCAGTTGCTCGCGCTTGCGGTCGAATTCATCTGAAAGACGTTTTAAAAAGAGCATCCCGAAGATGAATTCCTTGAATTCGGAGGCATCCATCTTGCCACG
>DUIM01000090.1:7033-9239 GCA_013330355.1 Methanosarcinales archaeon | reverse complement strand
AGAATATCGGCGGACTTAAACAGGAAGTTTTCGAGTTGGGAAAGCGTGATTTTTTCGGTACTCAATATCGATTCCTCTTCCAGAGCGTATTTCTATAATGATGAAACAAAGTAGATATCGTTTATAATGAATTAAAAAGCTGTTCATATTTAAGTAAACTAGATTAAGTATGCAATGCATACATAATATACATGACAGAAATAAGCATTTCAGCAAGGATTCCCGAAGACGTTTTTAAAGAACTTGAGACTTTTATGAAGGAAGAATCTCTTGAAAAATCGGCTTCAATAAGAAAACTGTTAGCTGAAGGACTGCAGCATTGGAAGGAACAACAAGCTCTTAAGTACCTCGAAGAAGGAAAAGTGACCTTTTTAAAAGCTGCACAAATGTCAGGAATCTCGGTGTGGGACCTTGCTGATATTGTTCGGGAAAAAAGGATAGTCTGGATCAAGTCAGAAAAATACATAGCTGAAGACATTAAAAAGGCGTTAGAATGAAACCGCTTATTTTTGATGCCACACCCTTGATCTATCTGGGGAAAATAAATTTTATTCAAAAAATAGCGCATTTTCCTGAAGAGAAATACACACCAGAATCAATCTACAAAGAGGTTGTGGTAGAGGGAAAAAAGAACGGACAGCCAGAGGTATTTCTCATTGAAAACATAATCGAGACCGGAATAATCAAAATCAGGGCACCTGCCGATAACCAATACTTAAGCCACTTGAAAGAAAATCCCAAAATCCTTACAGGCGATGCCGAGGTGCTTGCTCTGGCTTATGAATTAGAAGGCATTGCCCTGCTGGATGATGAAGAAGCCAGAGGAATGGCAGAGATACAAAGAATTGGGCATCATGGAACGATCTATTTACTTCTTAAAATGATGAAAATAGGGCTGGTTACAAAAGAAGAAACCCTTGATGCACTAAATGAAATAATACATAAAGGCTGGCGGTGCTCAACAGAACTCTATGCAGACATATTAAAGGCAATCAAGTAATTTGCAATCATCAAAGCTGTCTAAAATCGACTCCACGTCCCAATTTTAAACAAGGGAATGAAAAGGTACGACCCGATAACTACCAGACTTAACCCTGCCGTCATCCTGACCCCACCAATATTGCCAAGATAAAACAACAGTACCACAATTATCATCAGGACAGCTAACAATCCAAGATATTTGATATTCCGTATCTTCGGGTAATGTACCCTGCTGATCATAAGTATTGCTAATATTGACATTAGAGCCAGCAGGCCATGAGAAAAAAACTGCCATTCCATATCATAGAACACCAGCACATACAGTACCACGGCCAGGCCGGAAGTAGTGATAGGAAGACCCACAAATCCGTCCATTGCACTGATGGCATTGAAACGGGCCAGTCTCAGTATGCCGCATGCCAAAAACGCCCCACCGACCACACATATCAGATTGTGGTACTGAGGTGCCAGAATGGCATATGCAATAACAGCAGGTGCCAGTCCGAACGAGATCACATCGGCAAGGGAATCGAGATTTTCCCCTAAGAGACCATATTCCATGGACCTTGCAATGGCGCCGTCCAAACCGTCCGCAATCACCGCCAGTATGATCAGGATGGAGGCGTGACATGCGTTTGAAGGGGACTGTACCATCATCAGGATGGCAGTAAAACCCAGGAGTGCATTTATAAGTGTCACCAGGTCCGGCAGTTTGATCAATCGGTAAATGCTTTCATTCATTTCATCCACCTTCAAAATGACCGGAATCGTTTTGACCAGTCGTGTTTCTTATTGCTATGGCAGATACGGCAGCTTTTACCCTGTCACCTTTATTGACAATCAGCGTATATCCGTCAGGGGGTGTAATATCCACCCGGCTTCCGAACCGGATCATGCCGATACGCTCACCCCTGGCCACACGATCCCCCACATTAAAGTACGTATCGATCCTGCGGGTCACAGTACCTGCTATCTGAACTATCCTGACCAGTCCGTAATCCGACTCGATACAAACCAGGTTGCGTTCATTCCTGTGCGAATCCTTGAAAAAAGCGGGCAGGTATCCCCCGTCCTTATGTTTCATCTTCACGATCTTTCCAGCGAGAGGGGCCCTGTTGACATGCACATTGTATATATTCATGAAAATACATGCCGTGTTATCCCTGATATCCACAACTTTACCGTCAGCAGGTGATAAAATTACATCCTCGGGTCCTTCTGCTCT
>DUIM01000090.1:0-6633 GCA_013330355.1 Methanosarcinales archaeon | reverse complement strand
AGTAGTGAAGAATTCAATAAATAAGCAGCTACTGCCAGTGTCACTGCAACTGCGAACAGGCCCCTTACCAGGGTTTCGGTATTCCGGGCCAGAATGGTTAACCCCTCCTGATCAGCCTTAGGTCCTCTCTTATCAGCGTCCAGAGATTGTCGATAAGGTCCAGGAGTTCAGGAAGCAGTTTCAGGACTGCATAGGCGATAAAGAACAGGGCGATCCCTGAGCCACCTTTTGCAATAATGTGATGCCCTAAATAGAAACTGGCCGAAGCATGCAGGAATATCTCATTGCCCAGGATATTTACTGTCATGGGTCCGGTCCCGAACCAGTTGTAGCCATATGCTCCTATCACAAATGCATTCCTTATGAGATTGAGTGTGTATATTACCGGGATCGAAGCCATCAGTGCCATGAAAATCCGTTTTTTCTCTGCTTTTATGCCCAGTATGATCCCAAAGAACAGGGCAATGCTCTCGATGGCTGTACACGCCAGTATGATCTCTACCCTGTATCCTTCGAGCATTATCATGTTCCAGTCAAGCCTTTCTACAGGGAATCCCGCCATCTGTGCGAACCAGAAGGTCTGGGAGGTAACTATTGATATAAGTAAATGGTTCAGCGATTCGATTTCGGAGAAGGGGAAATAGAACAGGCATCCCACAGCCGTGATAGTCGTTACGGCTGTCAGGGTCTTTTGCCTGTCAGCAGGGTTATCGTGTTGTATGCCTTTTTTTGAATCAAGATATGTAGCGAACATCAGGTGAGCTATAATGATGCATATGAATGCCACGACCAGGGTCAACAGTATCATTGTGAGGTCCCCTTCCTTGATGTAATATAGCGGTTGCAGTGCCCAGTATATGGCAAAAAATATCCAGCCTGTGCCGCCAATAGGCATCCGGTACTGTTTATGTTGTGATGGGAGTATGGATGCAATTAGGAAGAATACCAGTGAAATCCATAGAAAGTAATTTGTCATGCTTTAAGTCCTTGATTTATTACTGTATATAATCTCATAGATTATATACTACTCCGCATGTATAATACGGTTGTATACTCCACATTTTATACTCCAAAACTATAGATCAAAGCCACAGAGGTCAGAGGGAACACATAGGCAGGATTTAAGGCTGTGTAATAATATCTGTCAGGATGACTGAGGAACATCACTGAATATATTTCGAAACGTTCTTATTATAGCAAACAATAAAGAAAAGTAATCATCATATCATTGAGGGAAATCAAATGGCAAAAGAAGATAAAAGACTTGTACTTGCAAAAGAGGATTGCATTGGCTGCGGAATCTGTGTAACGGTATGTCCTACCAATCTTAAACAGGAGAAGGACATAAATTTTGATGTGGATGCCGAGCCCAGGGCAATTGCTGTTGACAATGGGCAGGCTGTCATAAACGATGACCTGTGCATAGCATGTGGCATATGCGCCAAGAACTGTCCGGTTAATTCACTAACAATCGAAGTTGTGGCATAATATTTAAGGGGTCCGGACCCCTACTGTTTTTTTACATATAGGAAGGTATATACTTTCCTGCAGGCTTAGAAAATGCGAACGTAGTGAGTATTTTCCTGACTTACCTGTGGTCAGGAGTCAATTACTAAAATTTTTATTCAATCCCGTCCATACACCATTGGTTCCATGCGCTTACTTCACACTTCTGATTGGCATATAGGCAAAAAGATCTACGGAGAGGACAGACTGGATGAACATGCCCGGTTCCTGGACTGGCTGCTGGAAACCATAATTGACAGGGATGTGGATGTCCTGCTTGTTTCAGGGGACGTATTTGACTCGTCAATGCCCCCTGCCAGGGCCACTGACCTGTACTACCGGTTCCTGTTTAACCTGTACGGGAAGACCCGCACCCATGCAGTCATAATCGCAGGCAACCACGATTCGGCTGTAAGGCTGGCCGCACCAGGGCAATTCCTGAAGATGGCCCGCATGCATGTGGTGGGCGGTGTCCATGAGTCTGCAAAGGATTGCGTGGTGCACCTGGATGTCAATGGCCAAACTGCTGCCTTTGCTGCCGTGCCCTACCTGAACGAAGGCGATATCCTGCCCCATATCCCACTGGAAGCAGAAATAGAACGTTCTTTGAGATACCGGGAGGCTATGAAAAAAATATATGATGAATGCT
Organism: Methanosarcinales archaeon; assembly: GCA_013330355.1. GTDB lineage: Archaea > Halobacteriota > Methanosarcinia > Methanosarcinales > Methanocomedenaceae > Methanocomedens_A > Methanocomedens_A sp7939u. Next base: position 4,478 of record DUIM01000090.1, on the reverse strand, counting down.
TGTCGGCAATGGATGCCGATATTAAAGTCTTTATGGGACACTACTTCATCCAGGGCGGCACCCTTGGAGATTCGGAACGGCTGGTGCAGATAGGCGGCACTCAGCCGGTCAGGACCGATGACCTTCCCGGTGATGTAGATTATATTGCACTGGGGCACCTGCACAAACCCCAGGAGATCAAGGGCGGCAGCTGTCCGGTAATGTATCCGGGTTCGCCCTTGCCTCTCAGCTTCAAGGAGGCAAAATACGACAAGCAAGTGTTACTGGTTGACCTTGGCACTGACGTTGCATGTAATATCGAAGAGGTCATTGTGCCTGTTTTCAGGAAACTGGTGAAGGTGGAGGGGACTCCTGAGGACCTTACGCAGCAGGCCAATTTCGGGGACTGGATGGACAGGTACGTTGAGGTGAAAGTACTCCTTGACGGCCCTGCCGTTGGCGTGGGAGATGAAATACGCCAGGCGTTTGCCCAAATGGGCGGCAAAGTGCTTGTGGTTGAGTCAGTACTGCCCACGGCATGTGGTGAAATTTTATCCACAGAGGACATTAAGACCAGGACCCCTGTAGAAATATTCCAGGACTTCTACAGATACAAATTCGGTGAGAGCGGGTCTGATACCGAACTGGACGAATTGCTTAATACTTTTAATGAACTGCTGGATATTAGCAGGGAGCAGGAGATGGAGCCTTGAAACTTCTGTCGCTGCGCCTGAAGAATATTAACAGCTTTAAAAATGAGGTGCACCTGGACTTTACAAAAGAACCGTTATCTGATGCTTCCCTGTTCGCCATAACTGGCCCAACCGGTTCGGGTAAGACAACCTTGCTGGATGCCATATCCGTGTCCCTGTATAACCGGACACCCAGGCTGGATGGGACAGGCAGCAGCAATCCGGTCAATCTGTTAAGCCAGGGAACTAAAGAAGGTTTTACCGAAGTGGTGTTCCAGGCCAACGGTACGCAGTACCTGGCCGAGTGGCGGGCCAGGCGGAGCAAAAAAGGTGATGTCAAACCCGATGTAAAATTGCTCCGTGCAGATACAGGGGAACTTATCACCAGCAGGCGCAAGGGAAAAAGCGGCAGTGACATGGCAGATATGTCTGTCGAGGACGCAGTTACAAGTATACTTGGTATGGATTTTAATGCTTTCAGGCGCTCTATCCTGCTGGCACAGGGCGATTTTGCAGCATTTTTGAAGGCCAGTGCCGATGAGAGGAGACAGATACTTGAGGCTACCACGGGCATGGGGCAGTTCGAGGTGCTGAAGGAGAACCTGAACCTGCAGGTCCGGAAGGTAACAAGTGAATACGATATTGCAGGGGCCGGCCTGGAATCCATCCCGCAGGTATCAGCCGAAGAGATCGATATTGCAGAAAAGGAACTTGCCGGATTTGAAACCGAATTGGTGCAGCTTAATGGATCCAGGACCGCCCTGGAAAAAGAAAAAGAAAAAGAGCAGCGGCGGGTGGATGCCCACAATAAACTGGATGAGGCCAGGAAAAGACAGCAGGAACTGCTGTCAATGAGATACGATATGGAGAGCTTCAAGCTGGAGATTGAGCGGGCGCAAAAGGCATCAGACATCCGCTCAGAGATGGGATCGTATTATACTGAAAAGGAACGGGTGGAAAAACTGGAGACTGCACTGGAAGGGAGTATACAGGAAAAGGAAGACGGACAAAAACGATTCGATGAAGCAAATGAGAAATATGGCGCGGTCAACCTGGAATTTGAAACTGCAAGAGATGGGGCCGAACTGAAGAAAAGGACCTTCAATGAGGCTGCCGTCCTGGAAACCCGCGGCAAGGAGCAAATAGGGGAAGCTGATAAAAAACAGAAGGAAGCGGATGACCTTAAAGTAAAACTGGACAAACTTAACAGCCATATACATCAGAAGAACAAAGAGATCAAGGCCATGGAAGGGCAGCTTAAGGGTGACAGGGAGTTCCTTGAACATAATCCCCTGCCCGAAAATGCGGATGACCTGCTGGCACGGGCGTCACAAACTACAGCTTCTCTTACCGAGAAGGAACGAACATCAGGAGAGAAACAGGAAGTTCTGGACAGGGAAAAGAACGAACACCTGACAAAGACAAAAGAGATGGAAGGGATCGTGAATGAGGGGAAAGACATTGAAACAAGGAAAAATGATATCACTTCCCGCCTGGAAGCTGCCAGGCAGGCACTGCAACTGCTGACATATGAGGGGGACAGCTCTTACTGGCGCACATTAGGTTTGGCATGGGGTGAAGTAAGGGATGCAGGCAGCAGGTTCCTTGAATCCTATGCACAATTAAGCAGTTTATTTGATGATACTATATTGACCGCACCGGTGCAGGATTTCAATGAGAAACTGCATGAATTCAAGCACAGGACAGAACTCTTGAACCAGCAGGTAATGACTGCCAGGGAAAAGGTCAAACGCTGCCAGGCCGAAGAGAAAGCCGTAGCTGCCGCCAACCAGGCACTTATCCTGCGCAGGGAGCACCTTACAGCCGGGGAACCGTGCCCTGTATGCGGTTCAACTGAGCATCCCGATGCCGGTAAGCACGAGCCTGACAGGGAAGATTCCATTGATATGGCGAGGGAAAATGTGCAAAGTGCCGAAGCAGAACTGGAAAAGGTAAAGCAGGGACTTGAATCTGCTTTCAGGGAACTCTCAAAGCTGGCAAAAAGAAAGGTTACTGCATGCGACAAGCAGATGGATAAAATAGAGTCCCTGTCGAAACAAATAGATTCGACCAAAGGTGAACTGAAACTTGCAGAGCAACAGATCGAGGCCAGCAACAACCGTATTGATGCATTGAACAAACAGATCGAAGGCATCGGTCAGAGGATACAGGACATCTCTGCCGGAATAAAGGAAATGGAAGAGGATATTGCAGATAACAATAAGCAGTTTTACTCAATAATTCCTGCTGAATTTGCAGGAGAGCCTCCTGGTTTAGCACTTGAGAAATTCAAGCAAAATATATTAAAAACAAGGGAGTCCATCAGGCGTCTGGAGCAGAACAACATTATACTTGTAGAACTGGGAACCTTTGTACAGGAGAACGGCAGGCGGTTTGATGAAGACACAAAACGCTACAACAGTCTTCTTGAGACCGCTGCCGGGTACAGGGATGGGGGTACTGGATTGATTGAACAGGTCATGGAATTGACCGGCGGTAAAGGGGTAAAGGCAGCAAGATCAGCACTTGAGGCGCACCTGAACGAAAAAGAGAAGAACAGGAATACCATGCTGGAAGATTCCAGGCTGGCTGAAACGAAACTGGCAGCAATTACAGCCCGGCTGGAGGAACAGAAAAATGACCTGGACAGGACGCAGGAGAAAATGTCGGCCACCTGGTCAGTATACCTGCAGGCCCTTGTGAATGCAGGTTTTGAATCTGTAGAGGAACATAAGACATCCTTCAGGGACCCGGGCTGGATGGATGAGAAAAGACAGGAGTTGCAGAAGTATGACAAAGACTGGCATACTGTTGAAGAGAATATAAAAATATATGAAGCTATTTTTGCACAAACTCCTTTCAATTCCGATGACCTCGGGTATATCCTTGACAGGGAGCGGGAGCTTCTTGCATCAATTGAAGAAAAGAACACCCTTAAAGGTGGACTTACAGGTAAGATTAAAACACTTAACGAAAACTTCACAAAGAGACAGGAACAGGAGAAGAAACTCGAAGGGGCCAGGGCGCAAATGGAACGATGGCAGAAACTTGCAGGGGTAATACCTGCAAACAGCCTGAGAGACTTTGCACTGCAGACCATGTTCGACCTGCTCATTACAATCGCAAACCGCCAGTTGTCTTCTATAACTTCCAGGTATGCATTAAGGGCTGTTGACCTGAAGGATATGGTGGTAATAGACCTGTGGAACGCAGGCGAACAACGCCCGGTCGAGACCCTGTCCGGCGGTGAGTCGTTCCTGGTCAGCTTGTCGCTGGCTTTGGCACTGTCAGAACTGAGCAGCGGGCGCAAAAGGCTGGAATCATTGTTTCTGGACGAGGGATTCGGCACACTGGACAGCGAGACCCTGGATGCTGCCTTAAACGCACTGGAAAGTCTGCGGTTATCTGGGAGGACCATTGGTGTGATCAGCCATATCGAAGCGCTTACCCGGCGCATACCTGTGAGGATAGATGTGAAAAGGACAGGGGCGGGGACATCAACCATACATGTGAAGGGATAAGATGAAAAATACTATATGCAGACTGCGGCCCAGGGTAGTTGTGGGTTGCTCGAGATCACAAATTTGAAATTATCGAAATTGCATGTATAGGTTTGAATACCAATACTATATTAAAATTTTTTATAAATCATTATTAATATTTATCTGATGAAAAGAGCATAGAGGAAACTTTAGAGGAAATACTCTGTTATCTTATTTGTTCTCTGTAGCTATCATTTTTGCCGTCTGATTTGAAGTGGATATTATTCGTCCGGCATGTCATTGATGAAACCGTCAAATTAGCATT
>DUIM01000190.1 GCA_013330355.1 Methanosarcinales archaeon | reverse complement strand
TCCAGCGTCGGTTTTCCAGCATCAATTCGCCAGATGATGTGCCTGGATCCAAATCTTCAAGATTCGTATAATTCATGAATATACGTGGAGTAAGCACTGGCAGCCGGATATCAAGTTTATCTAGGTCTTTATCCTAAAACAAGCAAATATATCAAGAGAAGAATGGTTGAAAGACTGACCCGGCCTATGCAAAGATAGTGTTGTCTGGATTTTTATTTCGAACATTGCGTCCTTAACCGGAAATCAATCCAATACCACGGCAATCCCGTGCCCGCAATCGGGACACTTCTTATCCTCTGTAATAACATTCCTCGCAATCTGGAAACCGCTCCTGTTTACCAGCAGCGCCCCGCACCCGGGACAGTACGTGTTCTCATAATCATGCCCGGCCACATTACCCACATACGGATACTCCATCCCCGCATCCTTTGCCATCTGCCACGCCCTCTCAAGTGTAGCCACCGGTGTAGGGCTGGCATCCTTCATTTTATACATGGGATAGAACCTTGTGAAATGTACTGGCGTTTGGGGTCCAAGGTTGTCATGCACCCATTCAATGAGATCCCTCGTCTCTTTCGGGTCATCATTTTTGCCAGGTATGATCAAATTAACCACCTCGATATGCATGCCCAGTTCCCTTGCCACCACACTTGAATCCAGCACCGGCTGCAGACGGGCCCGGCACGTATCCCTGTAGAACTCATCCCTGAATGCCTTAATATCCACCCTGAAAGCGTCAAGGTAAGGGGAAATATCCCGCAATGCATCCTCTGTGATATAGCCGTTGGTCACATACACAGTTTTCAGTCCTGCCTCATGGGCCAGTCTGGCAGAGTCGTAAGTGAACTCGTGCCAGATAGTAGGCTCGTTATACGTCCAGGAGATACTGGCACAATCCGAAGCCAGTGCCCTGGCAACAGATTCTTCGGGCGTGATCTCCCTGATATGTGCCTGCTCAGGTTTAACCTGGGAAATTGTCCAGTTCTGGCAGTGAGCGCACCTGAAATTGCAGCCGATAGTGCCCTGGGAGTAACTTAAAGTACCGGGCAGGAAATGGTACAGAGGTTTTTTCTCAATAGGGTCAACGGCCTCACTGGATACGGTATTGTAAATAAGGGTACACAGTGTGCCGCCCCTGTTCTCCCGTACACCGCAGATGCCTCTTTTACCATCTGCTATTGTGCACTCGTGCGCACACACATGGCATTTGACCTTTCTATTTTCCAGCTTTTCAAACAACGATGCTTCATGGATCATATATATCCCTCACACATCCCCCATGCCCTCTAACACAATTATAATCTAACCACAGAGGACACGAGAAACACATAGCTTCCATCTGATTTTACTCTCTGTGTCCTCGCTCTCTGTGGTTTATTAATTATCAGTTATTTCATAAATGTTTGTTCCCGTCCGGGCCCGACCGATATATATTTAAAAGGAACACCTACAAGCGACTCAAGTCTGGATAAATATACAATTGCACCATCCGGCAGGGCATCCATACTGCGAATACCGGTAAGGTCCCCGTCCCATCCAGGCAGGTCTTCGAAAACCGGTACACACCTGGCAAGGTCTGCGGTGGACTCTGGCGGGTAATCCAGTCTTGCACCATCCAGTTCATATGCCACACACACCTTAAGAGGATGCATGTCTGACAGTACATCCAGTTTGGTCAGGGCTATCTGAGTATAGCCGTTCAATGCCACTGATTTCTTTACAAGAGGCAGGTCGAACCAGCCGCAACGTCTGGGTCTGCCGGTTGTAGTGCCGAACTCGGCACCAGCTTCCCTTAAAATATCTCCTGTACTGTCCTTAAGTTCGGTAGGCAGCGGTCCTTCGCCCACACGGGTAATATAAGCTTTCAATATTCCCACCACTTCGTCCACCCTGGTGGGTCCCACGCCCAGGTTTGCACAGGCCGAACCTGCGATGCATGATGAAGATGTCACGAATTTCTGGGTACCGTGGATCACGTCAAGGTGTGCTCCCTGTGCACCTTCTGCCAGTACCTTCTTACCCTGGTCAAGAGCAGTGTTCACTTCATGGGATACATCAGCAATAAAGGGAGCGAACCTGCGCCCCAGTTCAATATATGTCCCGATCCAGGTCTCATCATTCATTATAGATGGGTCGCCGCCCATGCTCCGTATCTGGGCAGTTTTGATCGGAGTAAGCTCTTCCAGGCGTCTACGCAGCCGTTCTTCATCTGCCAGGTCTGACATCTGTACTTCATCCCTGGTCACTTTGTCGATATATGCATAGCCGATGCCCCTTTTAGTTGTCCCTATCTTCACGCTTCGTGCTGACTCCCCCAGGCCGTCCAGTTCCACATGGTACGGCATAATGATGCTTGTCTTGGCATCTATTCCAAGCTTTTTTTCATCCACAAATGTGCCGTCATCGGCGAGAGTGTCAAGTTCCTTTGCAAGGGTCTGTGGATTCAGCACAGTACCTGGACCAATAAGTAGCCTGGCATCGAACAACACACCGGAAGGAGTGAGATGCAGTTTGTATTTCTTACCGTTAACAACAACGGTATGACCTGCATTATCGCCTCCCTGGAAACGGACGATAAGGTCATATTCCCTGGCCATCAGGTCAACAATCTTTCCTTTTCCTTCATCACCGAACTGGGTGCCTGTAATAATCGTGAACATAGTACCACGTAGAATGAGATTATTGAATAATAAGATTTTGTTGGAATTTCACATAAACCTTTATATTTTTTGGATTTATTATACTCCACTCAAGGTTAGTGGAATGACTTCAACATACTTAATGACAATAATTATGCTGCCCCTTCTTGCATTGATGACAGTGGTCGGCATCTATACCCTTATACCTGGTGAAGTTAAAGAGCAGACGCACAGTATATCCAGGCGCAGGTTATTGATAGGGTTCTGGCCGTTTTTGGTATCTGCTATTCTTGTCTATATGCTTGTGCAGTCCCAGTCGTCCATTGTCAATATGCTTGGGTTGGAGGTGAATGCTGATTATACCGGATATCTATTAATGATAGAAGGTGACCTTGTAAGTTATTTCCAGGGTTTTGCCATGCCCATGCTGACATACCTCAACGGGTTCATTTACCTGATTATTTTTTCATTCCTGATGATTTTTACATTTGTGATATTGATATATACCCGCAATCTTCATGCTCTTGAAGAGTTTACTATAGCTTTTATCATCATCTACCTGACGGCATTCCCGTTCTATATTTTTGTACCGGTTACGGTTACCGGATACGCCCTGCCTAATGTTGTACCTCTGCTGTATGACTTAAGTCCGATCATCGACCAGGGTGTGAGGGTGGTGGACCCTTTCCTGGACAATGATTTTCCCAGCCTGCATGCCGCACTGTCGATAATGGCCCTTATGGTAGTGGTGTTCAGGACGAATCTTGATCGCTACAAAGTGTTTGTTGCGGTATCCACTGCTGCTATCCTGTTTTCTACTGTGTACCTGGGTATACACTGGATCACCGACCTGGTTGCCGGGGCGGTACTGGCAATAGTTAGTTATTATTTTGCTGTCAAGTACAGGGAAGTTATTTTCAGGATATTGCACAGGATATTGGTTGTATTGGAGGTGCGCTTTGGGATAAAGGATTTGATCCATTGCACAGGTTGTTCCAAAGAGATATCTGTAATTCCCCACATAGGTTATGTGGAGTGCCCCTCTTGCGGGAAGAAAATGGATTATCATCCGCTGACTTTTGTATAAAATGAAGTTGTTTTTGAACGTATAGGAAATTGCATACTAATGGCCCGGTTGTCAATACCACTAAAAGATTTCTATTGTATCGGTTTCTTTTCAGATATTGTCAACAACTCACTCACACGACTCGAAATTATAGAGTTGACTTACCACCAGGCTCAAGATGCACCATCACATCCTTCACACCTTCCACCCTCTCCTTGATGCGGTTCTCCACCGCATGGGCGATGCAGTGCGCCTCATCAATGTGCATATCTTCATTTACTTGCACGTGCAGGTCCACATAGACATTATCGGCCGTACCCCTGGTCCTGATATTGTGGCAGTCTTCTACCCCCTCTATTTCCAGTGCAATCTCACACAGCATATCAGTATCCAGGACCGATGCGTCCAGCAGTGTGAAGGATACTTCCCTCACCACGTCCAGCCCGGCTTTTGTAATAATCATTGCGATCACGATACCTGCAACTACATCGATTATTGGGTAACCTGCCTTAACTGCTACCAGACTTAATATCACGCCAATGGATACGAAGATATCACTCCTGGTGTGGAGGGAATCGGCGATAAGTATCTGGCTATTATATTCCCTGCCCTTTTTGCTTTCAAGTTTGGTGATGAAAAGGTTAACGGCCATGGTACCCAGCATGATTGCAAAACTCAATGATGTGACCCTGGGGATAGAAGGTTCATATATGGTTTGAATGGCACCCCTGGCCACTTCGAACCCTGTTATGAGCAGCAGGCCGGCTATGAACAGCGAGGCGAACTGCTCATGTTTGCGGTGTCCGTAAGGATGGGATTCATCAGGCGGGCGGGAAGCCACCCAGATACCCAGCATTCCTACTGTGGTCGATGCACCGTCCATCAAGGAATGGAAACCATCGGCCTTCATGCTGATGGACCCGGTCAGGTGGCCGTATACCAGCTTTGCAAATGCTACCACCAGGTTCATTGAAAGTGCGAAGGCCAGCACTTTGATAATTTGTTTAGATTTCATGTCCCTGCCTGGGAATTGACCAGTCCATATCAGTTCATATCAGTATAATCCAATATCAGTATATTATCTGCCGCCTATTGACAATGGAAACATACAATTTCCGTAAGAACAGGATACACCTTAAGCCCCTGCTCTGCTGCCATCAAATCCCTATCAGCAATATTTACCCATTTTATGATCAGGTCATCTATAATCTCATTTTTGTTCATAGACAACTTTCCCATATTTATTTGCAGGATAGATCACTGTGCCGATAACATCTTTTAACATATCGAATTCTTGACTGCTTTTGACAATAACATCTATTAGAATTGAAAAATCCTTGAGAATATTTCTAACACACCGATTTCTCTGTATTCCAGAAGTTTCACCATCTTTTATGATTAATAGATCTAAATCACTATCCTTCGTTGGATGCCCGTATGCATATGACCCTAACAGAATTATCTTCATGGGCTCATAACCTTCAACTATGACCTGAACAACTGATTCAATCTGTTCCTGAGCAATCATTTAACACAAGACTCCCAATCATAAAATATTAACAATGATTTTTATTCAAATAGTATATGCCATTCCCTTTATTAAATATGTTTTTACTGGCAACCGGCACAATATTTCTATACTTCTCTATCATATGATGGCCCATGACAAAGGTATATCTGGGAAAGATGGTGCTGCACTGGTGCCCCCAATGCGATCTGCCGGTACTGGAGCCCACATGTGCATGCGGCTCACCTGCCGGCAAGGTCAAGGTTACACCGCCCGGTGATATCAGGCCTGCATTCCAGCATGATATTGACCATATCAATGCCACTGCTACAGCGCAGTTCGGTAGTCCTATGATACCTGACGGGACTATTGCCATCATGAACAAAGTGCCATCTGATGACAGGATGGAAGAGATCATAGCCAGTGGCGTGGCCCTTGC
>DUIM01000151.1:5190-6516 GCA_013330355.1 Methanosarcinales archaeon | reverse complement strand
TCCCCTATCTTCCTCGCGATCTCCCTCACAATCCCTGACTTGCCCCCCTTCTTATCCACCAGCACCCGCCCGCTGACCTTCCACCATGATTTCGGGTAAGCCTTATCCTGCTCCACCACAGGGTTAAGCCCCAGATCCTTTGCAGCCTGCACAATCTCCTTTAATTCGGGAGAGGTGACCGATATCTTCCTTGGTATGACACGCCCGCCGCTTCTGCTATTGCCTTTATCAAAATAAGCAGGCCATATCACATACTTATCCTTGTCCCTGAGCATAACACCAGTTATATCATTAATATGACATGAACGTTTTTACATCGGACATGCGAGACTATACCGATCATACCAGCCTGGGATCGGAAATCTCACCTTTCAAAGCCGATGCAGCCGCAGTTTCAGGAGACGCCAGATACAGCAGTCCCCCCCTCCCCATCCTGCCTTTGAAGTTGCGGTTGGACGTGGACACACACACCTCACCCTCTGCCAGCACACCCAGATGGGCACCCAGGCACGGCCCGCAGCCCGGTGGACCTAATGTAGCTCCGGCCTCGATAATACTTGAAATATATCCCTTCTCAATAGCCTCAAGCAGCACAGTTCTTGAAGCAGGTATCACCACAGTACGAACAGCCACCTTTTTCCCCTTCAGTATCCGGGCTGCCGCCTCCAGATCCTCCAGCCTGCCGTTGGTGCATGAACCGATAAATACCTGGTCCACACTGATCCCTGCCACTTCATCCACATCACACACATTATCAACGCTGTGGGGTTTTGCTACCTGTGGAGCCAGGCCATCAATATCCAGGTTGACCTCTTCAATATAATCAGCAGCCTCATCGGCATATACAGGAGTATAGGCATCAACGGCACGCCCTTTAAGATACTCTTCGGTTTTCTTATCAGGCGGCACGATCCCTGCCTTTCCTCCCATCTCAATAGCCATGTTGCAAAGAGTCATCCTGCCCGAAATGCTCATCCCCTCAATAGCAGTACCATAATATTCCATGGCCTTGTAGGTCGCACCGTTTGCACCAATATGCTTGATTACATGTAGTGTCAGGTCCTTTGCAGACACTCGCTCTGCCAGTTTCCCTTCAACCGTGACCCTCATGGTCCCAGGCACCCGGAACCACAGCCTGCCAGATGCAAAGATCTCAGCCATGTCAGTAGCACCCACACCCGTACCGAACGCACCAAAGGCACCGTATGTACATGAATGGGAATCGGCACCCACTATCAGCCTGCCCGGAAGGGCAAATCCCTGCTCAGGTAATACCTGGTGGCAGATCCCCTCACCCACATCATACATGTTTGGGATGCCCTGCTG
>DUIM01000151.1:0-4815 GCA_013330355.1 Methanosarcinales archaeon | reverse complement strand
ACAATATGGTCAAACGGGATTACTATCCGTGCCGGGTCCCAGACTTTCTGCACTTCCATCTCCCTGAATGCCTTTACTGCCAGTACACTGGTGCCGTCGTGTGCCATGGCACAGTCCACATCGGCAATAACGAAATCATCGGCCCGGGCATCAGATTTCGATGCCCTGCTAAATATCTTTTCACTTATCGTTGACAAAGGCGTTAACTCCGGTTTTCTGTTAGAATTGATAGTTTTATCTAGATATGTATTGAACATATCGATTACAAATTGCAAATTGCAATCTTATTGTCGAAAACCTTACTTATCATAAGATCGAATAAATACCCCTACTAATCAGGTGAAAACAAATGCAGTATTCAAGAAACAAACTGGTCGACCTTGTTGGAAAAAAGCCAGGTGACATAGAGATATGCGACGTAACCTTGAGAGACGGTGAACAAACACCAGGTACAGCTTTTACCCTGAATGAAAAAAAAAATATTGCTCAGGGACTCGATAATATCGGTGTGGAAATAATCGAAGCCGGATTCCCTGTAGTGTCCCACGTTGAGCGGGATACTGTAAAGGAAATTGCACATATGGGTCTTAATGCAAAGATCTGCTGTCTGTCCCGTTCCGTGATATCAGATATTGATGTTGCCATAGGGTGCGATGTGGATATCGTAAGCATATTCATTGCCACGTCTGACCTTCATTTGAAATATAAGTACCACAAGACCTGTGCCGAAGCTACACTATGCGCAATGGATGCCCTGGAATATGCCAAGGACCACGGGCTTAGGGTACGGTTCGCAGCTGAAGATGCAACACGTACAGACCTAAATACACTTATAAACGTGTTCAGGATGGCAGAAGAGCGGCATGCCGATTATGTGAGCATAGCCGACACCGTCGGGATTTTAAATCCCAGTACAACGTATTATCTTGTCAGTGAGATCAAGAAAAATATCAATGCCGATCTCTGTATTCACTGCCATAACGACTTAGGGATGGCCACTGCCAATACCATCGCTGCTGCAGAAGCGGGAGCCAAACAGCTCCATACCACGGTCAACGGTCTGGGGGAGAGGGCAGGTAATGCTTCACTGGAAGAGTTACTTATGGCATTGATGGTCCAGTACGGCATTGAGCGGTATACTACCACAGATTTAACCAGGCTGTCAAAAATGGTGGCAGAATATTCCGGGGTAAAAATGGCAAAGAACAAGGCAGTGGTGGGTGAACATGCTTTTGCCCATGAGAGCGGTATCCACGTGGCCGCAATCCTGGAAGAGCCCAGCACATATGAATTGTTCTCTCCTGAACTGGTTGGAGGTAAGCGAAGCCTGATTATTGGCAAGCATACTGGTACCAAGGCATTAAAGGGAATCATCCATACTATGGGTTATGACCTGAACCATGACCAGTTGTGCGACCTGCTTGAGAAGGTAAAGGACTGCACTCATGCCAAAAGGGGTATTCCCTGCAAACGCCTTGATGATTTTATCCAGGAAATTATGGCCAAATGACGACGGGATAATAACCGGATGATAACCAGGTAATTACGGAATTTAATACTTTGCGCACGTTGCCCGTGCCAATATTACTGAAACACCTTCTTTTCCAAGTTCTGTTCTTATTATCGTGGCCAGTTCATCCTCTCCTGTATTCCTGATATCCAGTATCCGGGTATCGGGTACAAGGGTCTGTACGACACCAGTCATATCAGGCACGTCCTGCCCGCCGGTGAGGGCTGCAATATTATTCTGGAGTACAACTACAAGTACACTATTATGATGGTGTACGGCCTCGATAAGCCCCTGCAGCCCTGTGTGTACAAGTCCAAAGTCACCTATCAGTGCAATACCTTTTTCAGTAAATCCTGTTGCTGCGGCAATAGAAGAACCCAGGGAATAGGCTATATCCACCACTTCCATAGGCGGTGGGGCAGTCATTACCGAACACCCAAGGTCACCTGCCACAGGCACATTGAGGTTGCCAAGTACTTCATATAGTCCCAGGTACGGACAATCTTCACACAAGTTTTTGGAAAGTACACCAGTGGTGGACGTTAAACCGCGACTTATTCTTGTCTCGGGCTGGCATGTCCTGTTGACCTTGTCCATGTCAATGTTTTCCAGTGCCAGAATAATGTCATTGGCTTCGATCTTACCGTATACGGTATGCCCGGTGAGCTTGCCAAACACCCCACTACAGTATATCTGTTCTTCAATAACAGGTTCGGTCTCCTCGATCACCAGTATCCTTGAATGTTGGTCAATGAACTTGTCAATGATAGGTCTTGGAAGCGGGTTCACCATGGTCAATGCCAGGTGTGAGATATTCCGGAACCTGTCAGCAGAAACGATCTCTTCTACCAGACTTGATGGATAACCTGAGGAGATGATACCAATGTCCTTGCCGCGCTGGTAAAGCCTGTGTGTACCTGCCATTGCACTCTCTTTTTCCATTGACGGGTATGTTTCACAATGGAAATGCTGGTGCTTTCCTTTCATTGTAAAGGCCCAGGTGTCCCGGTCAAACTTTTGGAAATCACCAGTGGCAGCAGGAGTTCTCTTTACTGCCTCCTCCATATTGTTCAACCTGTCTGTCAGGCGCAAGATCACAGGCGTGCGTACCTTTTCAGACAGCAGGAATGCGCGTCGCATAGAATTATATGCTGCCTCCGGGCAGGGCGGATCAAGAACCGGCACTTCTGCCAGCAGGCCGTAGTAACGGGAATCCTGTTCGTTCTGGCTCCGCTTAACGCCTGGGTCGTCACCTGCCAGTATCACCAGGCCGGCCCCTATGGTGTGGGTAGCCGAAGTGATGAGCGGATCGGCCAGTATGTTCATTCCTACGTGCTTGACTGTGACCAGTGAACGCCGGCCTGTGGCCGAAGCGCCTAGTGCAGCTTCCAGTGCGACCTTCTCGTTAATGGACCAGCGGGCATCCACACTAGACCCGATGAGTAGTTTCATTATGCCGGTAATCGGATAGCCCGGTACCCCGGTTGCAAAGGAGATACCTGAATCAAGTGCACCGAACACCAGGGCTTGTGAGCCGGTAATAGGTTCTGACATTGGTGGCTTATTTATGAGTGTTGATATTTAAGGATGGTTCTTAAAAATGTATCAATGTAGAAATATAGGGAAAGTGCCTGATAATTAAGGATGTTCTTCCTGAAATATCCGAAATATTGCCTGACATTATGTTCTTGTATATCAGGTATAACCTGATGTACTCCAAGTAAATCTGACAGCATGAATGATCTCGTCACTGTAAATGAAGGGTAGTGTAGTACTTTATATCTGATAATGGAATCTTAAAAACAATGAATCTCCACACAGCAGAGCTGTGGGGTATCTCATGTCTCTGGTGAGCTGATGGAAGAAATCGGTAGATTAAAAAGAGAAGGGCGCCCCTGCATCATAAAATAATAGCCATTGAGCATGCTCAATGCTGCTATACTGGCTGGATGAGTGGTCACAACAGGTACATACTCTGATCTGATGACCAGAATGAGTTACGTATGCTCATAACCAGTATGCAGCATTATGTGAGCACATAAAACAACAGATGGACATGAAAATTAAAATCTTTGAAGGCATTACCAGAAACGTATTCATATTGGGCTTAGTTAGTTTATTCACAGACCTCAGCAGCCAGATGGTTTTTCCATTAATTCCTTTATTCATGGTAACCGTGTTAGGTACTGGTGTTTATGCTGTTGGTATTGTTGAAGGTGCAGCAGAAACAACTGCTTCTTTTTTAAAAGTTGTATCTGGTTATTGGTCAGATAAAATCGGGAGAAGAAAGCCTTTTGTTCTGTTTGGATATTCTCTGTCAGCCATAACAAAACCACTGTTCGCTTTTGCTAATATCTGGTCTTTTGTTCTTTTTATAAGAGTAATAGAAAGGATTGGTAAAGGCATAAGAACTGCTCCGAGAGATGCAATTGTAGCTGAATCCAGCGATGAAAGTGTTAGGGGAAAGGCTTACGGATTTCACAGAGCCATGGATGGCGTTGGCTCGGTTCTAGGAATTGCCCTTGCTTATTTCTTACTTCCCGTTTTTGGTTATAGAAACATCTTCATGTTTGCTTTTTTACCTGGAATTATTGCAGTATTTATCATTATGTTCATCAAGGAAAAAGAGAGAGCTTCAGAAGAATATAAAATAAATGAAATATCTATTAAACTGACTATTAAAGAATTGCCTCTGAATTTGAAATTGTTTCTCTTAGTATCTGTAATCTTTGCACTGGGCCATTTCGGATATGCTTTCCTTTTGGTGAGAGTATTGGACATAGGATCGGCTGATCATATGGCACTCCTACTCTATCTCATTTTATATGTTGTTTATACTGTTTGTGCAATCCCATTCGGAATATTGTCAGATCAAATAGGAAGAAAAACGGTTTTAAGAGCAGGATATGTAATATTTGGTATCACTTCTTTTGGTTTAATATTTGCCACTAATATTTACAGTGTTTCAGTGTTATTTGTTAGTTATGGAATATTCTATGCCATGATAGACGGTGCCCAAAGAGCCTTTGTGGTTGATCTGGCACCAACACATTTGAAAGCAACCGCATTGGGAACCTTTCATACCGCAATCGGACTGGTAGCACTTCCGGGTGGTTGCATTGCCGGATTATTGTGGGATAAAATAAGTCCGGAAACAACATTTATCTATGGTCTCACATTGACAATCATTTCATTAATACTATTCACATTTGTGAAAGATAAGTGAAACGATAAGATCGTTCAAAAGTATTTCCTTAATCGTTAACGGATTTCTGTTGGAAGGTTCTGCAGGTACTTCCTGGCAA
>DUIM01000142.1 GCA_013330355.1 Methanosarcinales archaeon | reverse complement strand
GAAATTGTTTAATGTAACTGCGAACTGCATCCCGAATTTTTCAAGCAGCAACACCTCGTCATCACCTAAATCCCTGTAAGGGGACGCCATCAGGTCAACCATACCGATTAAACTGCCTTTCAACCTCAATTGTAAGGTGATTATGGATTCTTCCACAGTAACCTGCTCAGATTCGGTCAGTCCCGGGATATGTGCAGAAAGTGGTGAAATAGTCACCGGATTATCAGGGTCAAGGACCTTTTGTATAGCAGGGCTGTCCAGGGACTGCTGTTGTAACAGTTCCACAAACTTTGGCGGCAATCCCACTGACCATTTAATTTCGATCTTATTTTCTTTTATTAAATATACTATTCCGCCTTCCAATTCCATTATATCAACGATTTGCTCAAGAGCGCATCTGATCAGTTCATCAGAATTCACACAGTTGCCGAACCGGTTGCCCAGTTCATAGAGTCCGGCAATCTCGCGGTTCTTCTTTTCAGCTGCTTCCTGTATCCTGTTTCGTCCCGTGGCATCACGGAACACCCCGATGTGGAACGTGAGGTCACCATTTTCATTTATTACAGGAGATACAATCCCTTCAAGATGAACTATGTTGTCCTTTTGAGTGATCTGCTCTATTTCGAATGGCTTATGCGACGCATGTACTATATCCGGTATGCACGGTGAATGATGTTCATCAGGGGATATTGTTCCGGGAGGAATATCACATTCTAAAATATCGTGCATCCTCTTATTGCAGTAGATGACATTCAAATCAGGGTCAGTCACCATCACACCGTCCCCCATGTCACTAAGTACAGTATCAAGGAAGTTCTTTGTATCTTCAAGTTCGCTGAACTTTTCCTCTAGTTTCCTGAAGATACGGTCGCTGTACAGTTTCAGGTAATCTTCCTCGGTCTCTATGAGTGAATTCACAGGTGCTATCACCCCGATCTCAAATTCTTCGAGGGTGGTCTTAATTTCATTGAGCAGGTCCTTGGGCTCTATCGGCTTGATCATGAACCGTGATGCACCCAGGGAAGTTGCAAGTTCCTTGTCTTTTTCGCTCACATAATGTGCAGTGTAGAAAATAAATGGAATGTTACTTAAGTCCTCAATTTTTTTTATTTCACGCAGCAGTGTGAAACCATCCATCTCAGGCATCATAATATCTGATATTATCATGCCTGGTTTTGATTTTCTTAAATACTTTAGTGCATCAATACCATTTACAGCTTCAGCTACTTCATATCCACTGGACAAAAGAATTGTTGAAAGCAATTTCCTGTCGGTTTTCCTGTCCTCAACTACCAGTATTGTCATTGTTCCTCTGTTTTACAATTTTTTCAATATCTTCTACAATGGTCAATGGATCGATTGGTTTTTCAAAGTACCCTTCGAACCCCACATCAAGCATCTTTTCCCTGTCACCTGACATAGCATATGAAGTTATGGCAATGATCAGGATTTCCTGCGTATCATCCACCATACGAATCTGTTCTACAGCCTCTAATCCACTGATATCCGGAAGCTGTATATCCATCAATATTATATCTGGTCTTTCTTCTATTGCTTTGTCTACACCTTCCCTTCCGGTAAAAGCTTGAATGGGTTCGTACCCATGTTTTTTTAATACTAAACAGATTAGTTTCATATTATTTTCATTATCTTCTACTACCAGTACCCGCTTCATTTTAATTCAGCTTCCTTGTCCTGTTATTCCGGTCTAACCGGCATTTTTATGGTAAACGTACTGCCAGTACCATACTCAGATGTTACTTCTACTGTACCTTTCAGTACATCTTCCGTGAGTTTTTTTGTCAGGTATAGACCAAGCCCTGTTCCCTGTGTTTTTGCAGTAAGGCTTGATTCAACCCTTACAAACGGGGCAAATAATTTTTGAATATCATCAGGTTTTATCCCCATACCAGTGTCTGTAACAGATATGTTTGCCATACTGTTTATAGTTTTTGCATGTACTGTAATCATACCTTTGTCTGTAAATTTGACAGCATTGGAGAACAGGTTAATCAGGCATTGAAGCAATCTGCGCCTGTCCGATATAATTATAATATCCTCTATTTCCACTTCCAGATCCAGTCTTTTTTCATTAATACTATTCTTTACCATGGATACTGCTTCGTCTATCACTTCTTTAAGCATGAACTCCCGGACATCTATTTCCAGCTTTCCTGCTTCTATCTTTGAGATGTCAATAATATCGTTTATAAGGTCAAGCAGTTGTTTTCCTGCCGTATGGATATAACCTATTTCTTCTTTCTGCTCCGGGTTTAGTTCACCTTCCCAGCCTTCAAGCAGGATGCTGGAAAAGCCTATTATACTGTTTAATGGTGTGCGCAGTTCATGGGATGTGCTGGCTATGAACATGGATTTCATGTGGTCCAGTTCCAGCAGGCGTTCATTTGCGAATTTCAGGTTATTTGTAGTACTGTTGAGATTGGCCACAGTATTTTCCAGGGCTTGCTTGCTCTCACTTAACTGTTTGGTCCGTTCCCTTACCCGCACTTCAAGTTCGTCGTTGAATTTCTGGAGTTCTGCCTTTGCCTGGACCCGATCTGTGACGTCTTTAAATATTGTCACAAGTTTATCACCTATCCAGGTACCGGAAATCTCCATTACCCTCACTTTACCATCTTTACAGGTTACATTGTATTCAGATGGTTTTACCTCTTTTCCTTCCCTTGTCGACTTTTCAATATCCGCATTCCACTTTTCGATCACCCATTTTCGGTATTTTTCATCGGGAAAAGCCTGAAGGAACCAATCTGCTAAATTTGGAGTCTTATAAATGTTTCCAATTGTCTCAAAATATTTACTATTCGCATACTCGGTGTTTTCATTTTTATCGATAACTGCCAATGCAATAGGCAAATTCTCTGTCAGTTTTCTAAATTTATCCTCGCTCTCACGCAACGCTTCCTCTGCCAGTTTGCGCTCAGAGATGTCTCTGGTTATTCCCTGAAGACCGGTTATCTTTCCCTGACTATTACGAAGCGCTTTACTGGAAATTTCCATATTCACTTCATCTTTGTTGCTGTTAAGCATTTTAGTTTCGAAGGTAACAATATTAGTAAAAGTCTTATAATTTTTAATGTATTTGGCAATCTTAGCACCAACCTTAAAAAACTCTTTTTTCTTGAAATGCGAGCTTAGTTTTGTACCAATCAACTGTTCCGGTTTATAGCCCAATATCCATTCAGCAGAAGGGCTCAGATAAGTAAATCTCAGCTTTTTATCCAACATCCAGATACAATCAATAGAATTCTCTGCCAGCAAACGGAATTTTTTTTCGCTCTCCAGCAGCGCCTCCTCAACTTGCTTGCGCTTAGTGATGTCTTCTGCTGTACATATTACATATTCAACATCACCTTTATCGTCTGATTTTGGCGTCCTTGTAATAGATAGTAAACGCGTTTCTCCACTCCCATTCTTAATCCATTCCTCTGTATGTGACTGCTTTTTATTATCAAAGACCTCTTTATTATTAGCAATGCAAACATCGGCTTCTTCCCCACTAATTATATCGTACAAATCCCTTCCTTTTAATTCCTCCTTTTTCAAGCCTAAAAATTCTGCATGAGCTTTGTTTACAATACCATAGGTCTTTTTATCATTCAAATACCAGATCTGGTTTTCAATATTATCAAGTAGCAATGTCTGCTCTTCTGACCTCTTTCGCTCTAATTGAACCACAAGATTTTGTGCAACTATACTGATTGAACCACCCTCTTTTATCAACTCAGCATATATCCTGATTGTCTCTTCTTCGGTGTATTGTTCCTTTTCCTCCAGGGCAGCACTTTTTATTTTTTTTGTGATCAAGTCTTTAGCTGCTTTTAGGCCCATACTCTGGGCATAACTATGAATCAGGGCGTTCTTTTTTATATTCATCTGATTTCCTTCTCTTTCTATTTCCGGTCTCATTTTGCAGGAGCAATACTACCTAAGTGGTATTATGAAGGCCGCTGAACTGCCCGGGCTCCATACGGATTTCACCGTATGCCTCCCAACCCAACATGGGAACACCGGGTAAGACCTTCTTAAAGCGGTCCACAGCTACACTTCCACTTATATTCCTCCTTCACTTTTTCTCCAGCAACCTCGCCTTCTCGACAAAAGCCAGAACCGTAGTCACAAAAGTGGCATGGGCCCACGTAAGCGGGCTGACACTTAAAGGACTTCCGTCAAAAGGATTCAACTGCTCTGCCAGGATGCCAGTCCGGGTTGCACGCTCTGTGACCCATACCAGGATCTCCTCTGGTTTTTCCAGGTCACTGGTGTTCGTTGCCTTCTGGATATGCCACTGTGCGACCCATAGGGTACAAATAAACCAGGGATTGCCTGGTATTTTCTCAGGATCATACTCTGTCACTTGGTGATATATATCCTTATAGAATCTGGCAATGCCCCCTATGTCCGTCTTTACAGAGAGTTTCTCCTCAATAGCCTTCATTGTATTGACTACCCTGCTATCATCCGGCGGCAGCACCTTGAACTGGGAAACAGCATACAGGCTGGCATCAACAGTATCATCCCACGGGTCGATGCTGCGCAGGAACCTCCCCAGTTCTTCATCATACAGATGTGTCTCGATCCCCGCTTTTATCTCATCGGCAGCCGTACTGTATTTTTCTGCAAGGTCAACATCCCCGTACAACCGTGCAAACCCGGCCGCACACCTCAGGCCTGCGTAAACGGTCGAAGATGTATAGGTATGGACAGCCCTATGCTCCTCCCATAAGTTATAACTGGGTTTTGGAAGCCCGGTTGCAGGATCACGGTATCTTGTCATGAACTCAGCAGCCGGCTTTATCATGGAATTATAGAGCTGATCAATCATTGCAATAGATCTGGTAGTCTTATAGTGTTTCCACAGGGACACGATTATAAGGGCAGTACTATCTTCCTGTATTGGAAGTTGTATCTGTCCCTCAGGAGTGAGCCAGGGCATCCAGCCGCTTGCAAGGGTACCTGTAGGATTGTATTTCTGCAGGAAATATCCATGTTCACTGATAAGGTCCTGACAGTAATGGAAAAACTTATGCACAATTCCGGAATAACATGCCATATCCAGTGACATGGCAATGAACGCACTGTCCCTTGGCCACATATAACTGTATGAATCCATGTTGAACCGTTCAAGGATGTCACTATCATTAGCAGCGATGATCGCCCCGCCATTGTCGATCTGTGAGCGTATGATTAGCAGGCTGTGTTTGAAAAGGTCAGCCACCTTGGCCGGAAGGTCAAAAAAGTCAAATGTCTCTTTATTCACCCATGAATGAAAGTACTGCCCGGTTTCAGCTATCATTTGTTCAGGAGTTCTTTTAAGGACCAGTTCATTGAGCCGCTTGACATCATAAAATGTTTTTCCGGCAGCTATCCAGTAATACAGTGTTTTTGTCTCACCTGCTGCAAGATGCTGGGAGAACCTGATATAACTGTTCACTGCCCCTACCTGGATTGAGTTCATATTAAGCTCTGACGAGTGTATTATACCGGATTTGTTCTCTCCTTTTGGGCCGATCTCATACTGGTCGAAGTGTGGTGAGCCATTGATAAGGAAATAGCGGCAGCGCTGGTAATGTATTATGGACTGCAATGCCGGATCATACACTCCTGTATCCCCCATAGGATTCTCGTAAAGTGCAAAGTCATGAGAGAAAAGCAGCTTCAGTTCGATATCCTCTGTGTCAGTGTTGGTTATTGCTATCCTGCGAATGAACACATTTTCAAAAGGATGCACGCATTCGTTAAACCTCAGATCAATATCGAGCCGTTCGTTGCGGTAATAGGAGTCGGTTACTAATGTTTCTTTCTTATAACCAAGCTTGTATACCCAGTCATCTCCTATAAGGGATACCAATCCCAGGTTTTTCCCTTCGACCACCACTCCTACGCGGCAGTGATGGCCGTTAACGTGGTTCTCATCCCCTACATGAGGAAAGTACATATCCCGTATGCTTGCGTTCCAGTCAAGGTTCACCAGCAAGGACCCATTTCCGACTACAAGAGGTTTTGGCATTTTATCATAACCTTTAACTTATATTAGTGTTATATTGTGTATTAATTATTGAGTGATAATTGTCAAGTATGATTGAAACCAGGGGTTTTTCAATTGTATACAGTATAATACTTCATATACTTTAGTAACTGCGAGCGTTAGCGAGCAATTAATTGTGCAGAATTCTGCATAGGAAAATAAATAAATGGCATCAAGACAGCAAAAAACAAATGAGATGAGTGTAGGCTTTCTCTCGTATGAATTTCCACCAAAGATTTTTGGAGGGGTTGGGGTACATGTGACCGAACTGGCAAGACATCTTGCAAAAAGTATTCAGCAAGTGCATGTGTTCACATCACATGTTGAAGGATTGGACTGCCAGAAGGCAGGAAGTGTGTTTGTGCACAGGTCATCGAAACCTTTAGTACCTGTATCGAACCGTTCATATAATA
>DUIM01000014.1 GCA_013330355.1 Methanosarcinales archaeon | reverse complement strand
CGGCGCATCTCAATTGATGAACTCATCCGGTCCTCGAAAGAGGGACGGTTGCAGGAAGTATTCGGTACCGGTACCGCAGCCGTAATCTCACCGGTTGACGAGATCCAGTACAGGGAAACAAATATCCGTATCAATCACGGCCAGATCGGACCAATAGCAAGGAGACTGTTCGACGAGATCACTGCCATCCATTACGGTGAGATACCAGATACCCACGGCTGGATGTACAATATACCCTGACCAGGCTGCCCAATCCTCACATTTATTTATCCTCAAACCTTACTGGTACCAATGAGAGACATCGTGATCATCGACTACGGCTTAGGCAACCTTCGCAGCGTCAAGAGCAGGGACCCTGGGTTGAAAATGCTTAAAAATTTTGTGGAGATGTATTAAATTCCGGATACGGATATAGACCGCTGGTTCCCCTATCCCGAATACAGGCCCCACCAGCGTGAAATGCTGGAGGCAGCGGCAGAAATTGTTCGCACCGGCGCTCACAGCGTATTTATGGTGGATGCACCCACAGGTAGCGGGAAGACCAGCATCCTGTCCGCATTACTATCTGCCAGGGATGACAAACAAATAGTGGTAGTACTGCGCACTGTAAGTCAGGTTTCTATCTATCTGGACGAGGTTAAGAAGATAAGGCAAAACACCAACAAGCGTCCAAGGGTTGCATACCTGGTGGGCAAGGCAAAGACCTGCCGGTTGAAAAATGAGATGGACAATGTCTACCTGGGATGCGATTTACTAAAGATCATGACCAGGCAACTGCTGGAATCAAGGATGCAGGAATATATGTATCTGGCTGGAAGGTCGCCCGATACGGTCTATGACCCTTCAAAGGATGATTCGCTGCTTGAATCTATAATGGATGAGAGGGAAGGGGAGCGTTCCTGCTGTCCATATTATTTACTGTCCAGGGAGGCTTATTTATTTGATGGGGAAATTAAGTTTCGCAGTTCCAGGAAAGCCCAGGAAGTTGGCCGGGCCATCGGGGACAATATTATTTACCTTGACGAACTGGACGAACATTGTGGTGATATCTGTCCCTATGAAGCTATGGCGATATCGGCAGAAGATGCCGATGTGGTTATCCTGAACTACAACCATGTGTTCGATGATACCTACAGGGATGCCATGTACAACTGGCTGGGTCTCGAACCTGAAAAGACCATCCTGCTAATAGATGAAGCCCATAACCTGGGGGATACTGTGCGCTCTGTGAACAGCGATGTCCTGCCCCAGTTCTCTGTTAAAAAAGCCATAAAAGAAGTGGAATCCTCAAGGATGAAAGCAAGGAGGGCGGGCCTGAACCAGAGCCTGGCCGTGGCAGAACAGATACTGCCCCGGATAATGAAGTTCATGGAAAAGATGAACGAGAAAGGCACATCATCAGAGGAATGGTTCGACCCGCACATGTTCTCGGATTTCGTGTTTGGTGAAAGCCTGGTACGGGAGGATGAGAGGATGGTGGCTGAATTGATGAACCTGGGCGATGTGATAGCCAGGCAGAAGGAGAAAGGATCCGAATCATCCGAGATACACCTTCAAAAGGTAGGTGACTTCCTGTTCATGCTGAACTTTGCAAAGAACGATGAGGCGTACGTGCCCCTGAAATACACCGATAAACGCCAGGTAGGCGGCAATACATACACGTCAACTACGCTGGAGATACGCAACCTTGACCCCAGCCTGCAGATAGAGAGCGTGGTGGGTCAGCACCATGCTACTGTAATGATCTCGGGTACATTTTCGCCGCCTGAAGCGTATGAACTGTACTATTTCGCTAAAAATGGCAGGGCAACAATAATAACACTCCCAAATCAGTTCCCTCCTGAGAACAGGCTGGTACTGGCAGCAGGCAGGGCCACTACACAGAGTTCGCTAAGGGATGACCGGGATAATGTGACAGAGATACAGCAGCATCTGGAAGCGTTCATCATAAATGTACCTGGTAATGTAGTGGTTTACTTCACTTCATATAATCTACTGAACCAGTACATGGATGTCTGTATCACGATTGCAAAGGCAGCAGGCAAACAGGTCTACCTTGAACCCAGGGACTCAAAGGAGGTATCATCAGTGCTGGCCGGGTTCTTCCAGGCCGGGCTTAAGAGTGCTACAAAACCAGGGGTACTGCTTGCGGTGGCAGGCGGTAAGATGAGTGAAGGGATCGACTACCGGGGCGAAGCCCTGAAAGGTGCCATGGTGGTCGGACTGCCGCTGATGGCATATACCGAGATACAGAAGACTGTGAATGAGTATTACAAAGGCAAGTACGGGAAAAGACAGGGGATGTTCATAGCTTATACCCTGCCTGCCATGAACAGGGCACTGCAGGCACTGGGAAGGGTACACCGTGCAGCAGATGAGGATGGAGTGCTGGTGCTGTGTGATTCCAGGTTTGCGATCAAGGGCGGGATGGGGGTGAGTGAGTATCTGCCGGAGTGGATGAACAGGGAAATGAAGGTATGTTCCGGCAGGGAAAGTGCACAACTGATCACGGAATGGGTGAAACACCATAAACCTGCTGATGTTCCAGTGGAAACGGAGGGGTTGTTGATTACGGAAACTTACAAAAATGAGGTGCAAGAACCCGTTTTACAGATTGGTAAAATTGAAAAGACCAGGCTTTTGAATATCCTTGCTAAGATTGCCAGGTCAAAGGAGAAATTCTATCTTGGCACTATTAATAATAGACTTAAAAAGGAGGAGAGGCTGGATTCCGGGCAGTTGAAGGAAATTTTTACGGATGAGGATTTTTATCGTCTGGGACTGGAAGCTTGTTATGTGCCTTCCATAGATGAGGTGGAAGTAAAGCGTATCCGAAAAACGATAAGTAGATAATGGATACGGCAGATATTAGCGAAAATAGATTAGTAACTTTTTGCCGTCGTGGCTTAGCTTGGCAGAGCGACTGATTCGTAATCAGTAGGTCGTGGGTTCAATTCCCACCGACGGCTCATTTCTTTTTCTCAAACGCTGCAATACTTTCACCCTACTCTTTCTCAATACTTTCAATACCTTTTCTAATCACAACACGAAGCGCATCACTGAAATGCGTTTAGATGCCGCCTTAAACACTCTGGAAA
>DUIM01000099.1:4321-4561 GCA_013330355.1 Methanosarcinales archaeon | reverse complement strand
ACTTTTCCGACAATCTCAAATACATTCTAATGCACTGTATCAGAAATTCAGACCTGTCTTCGAAGCGATCTTTTACCATTGCTTCTTCAATTTCACTATAAAGTATATCTGATACTTCCAGATAGATTTCTTTTACCATTTTGTACACAACCCTTAATATCTATAAAACAATTCATTTTACTTAAAAATTTGTAAGATAAGTGCCAAGATATAAAAAAGGATTTTCCCCTCCCTTATCCT
>DUIM01000099.1:0-4006 GCA_013330355.1 Methanosarcinales archaeon | reverse complement strand
ATATAACACCCTCACAAAAACCGAATCCCCTCAGGCAGTTCCCCAACAATCTCCCTGAAAGCCTCAGGCCACCCATCAGCATCCAGCCCCTTCTGCGCATAAAAAGCACTCGCCCATCTCTCAAGCCCGATCCCACTGCACCCGGACCACAACTCCTTATAGCTCTGGCTCTTCACATTAAAGCCCTTCGGATACTTATCCCCGTTCACGCTCATGTTCTGGAACTCCAGCCACTCACCATCCTCACCCCGGTACGGCATCACAGCCTCATAATCAATCGTACCCACCCGGGTCTCATCCGCCAGTCCGGCCAGTCCCTCCTGTGCCATAAACCATGGCGTCACCCAGGCCGTCCTCCACTCCAGGTCCAGGATATCATTGAAAATATGCATATACCTCTTTTGCATATCCTCAGAATGCGCCACCACCTGCTCGGGCGTACCAATGAACACCAGTTCAATTCTGTGGAACTCATCCACCCGCTCCATGCCGTGGAGACCGCCGCTCTCATAACGGTGCGATGTCCCGCTGCGGTCGAACACATACAGGGGCAGTCCGTCATCAGGCATAGTCTCACCCTGCAAAAACGGCCAGAACGGCGGACACTGGGCATAACAAAGCCCGCCAATGGGTTTGTCAATCTTCTCAGCTATCATGTCAAGTGGCACCTCAAGAGTAACCTTGTAATAATCTGCCACTTCCTCCCAGAACTCAGGGTCACGGGTCTTGGGCGGGCACACATAATATATCTCAGGATACACACCCTTGGCATGACCAGAGCGCTGCCACACATCCCAGGTCACCAGTTTGGGGAATATCATCTCCCTGTAACCCAGGGGCTTGACAATCTCCTCCATAACAATACGCTCAAAAGCCCGAAACACAGCCACACTCTGGGGGCCGTGTATCCACTGCCCCCGGCTGGCACCCCGCTTGATCCAACCCCGCTTCATCAGTTCCCCTGTCGGGTCACTGTCAAATACATGCTCCTTTTTCCCGCTTTCCCACAACAGGTTCCAGTGCTCGCCTTTTCCTCCGTAGGACTGGGCTTTCACCTTATCCTCAACAAGCGATATAATGCGATCAGGCACCCGGTTCTCTATCTCAGACTGCCCCAACTCCAGCGACAGGATGAGAGCACCGTTCGCATATTCCATACTGCTCACATAAGGGAGTTTAAATTCTTTCAGGGGCTGCTCCGAGGGTATCCTGACCACATATTCAGAAATCTCCAGTCCCCGCACACCTATCCTGTGCCCTTTACCCAGTAGTTCGGCCAGGGGTTTGCGAAGCCGCAGTATAGCATCATGGGCCCGCACATACCTGCCTGATGTGATC
This sequence comes from Methanosarcinales archaeon, assembly GCA_013330355.1. Classification (GTDB taxonomy): domain Archaea; phylum Halobacteriota; class Methanosarcinia; order Methanosarcinales; family Methanocomedenaceae; genus Methanocomedens_A; species Methanocomedens_A sp7939u. The sequence goes on along the minus strand of DUIM01000099.1, from coordinate 2,668 downwards.
TCCAGTGCGACCCCGTCCACATCCACGTCCATTGACGTGATACCGGCACCCATACCCTCCGGGGCACCCTTTGAAAGAATAGTGCTTTGTGCATTCTTTAACATGTCCAGTATTTCTTGCCTGGCCGGTGCCGGGTCTGCGCTGGTCCTGAATTTTCCCTTGATCCTGAACTGGAGTTCCATTAATTATCATCCTCACTATTTTCTTTATTATCTTTCCCAACTGTTTTTAGCATATCGGCAGCTATCCTTGCATTCATGAGATAATCATCCACAGTTGCAATTAAACTTCCTATCTTTCCTGACTCAAAAAACGTGGTCACCGACTCCTCTCCATATTCAATTGTAATGCTTTTCAGATTGTCAGGTTCCAGCGAGCGTGTGATCATAACAGCCATATCCTGTATATTTTCGGACTTTATAGAGATATTCCCCTTAATCTTCATGCCAGCTGCTCCCCCACGATCCTGTCCACAGCTGCCAGGAAACCCTCTTCGGAACCGACCGGTATGCCTGCTCCGGAGGCGATATTATGCCCGCCGCCCTGTCCGCCTGCCGCCTTGGCGGCTTCCCGCATGGCAACGGCAAGGTCAAGCCCCCTGTCAACTAGTTTCCTGGTGCCCCTTGCAGATACTTTAACAAGGTCATCTACTTTGTTCAATGTGATGAACGGTTTGTCAGGGCAAACATACCTGATCAACGTGCCTGCAATAATACCGGTACCCGAATTATCCTCAAGGGCCACGTACCTGATATTTCCCATTTCCCTGATCATGGCTTCGGCTTCCCTGATATTTTCCACAATGGTCTTCTGGTACTTTACTGCCAAGGCTGCAGCTTCATCCACCAAGCCCGCGTCCCGCAGGCACAAAGATAATCCCAGGTCTGCTCTGTTCACCTTACCACAGCAGTTAAGCATCCATTCCAGGGTGTAAATATTAGGCACTACTTCCTTTTCCAGTATCAACACATCGCCTACCATTGACCTGACAACTGATGGATCTGCCCTGCCTGCGATTTTCAATGCCATGGCCGAAGCTAACCTGCCCAGGTTTTCTGTCTTCATATCCTGGATTGGGCCGCTCACACCAAGTTCACTGAGAAAAGCCTCGGTGGACGCCTTATCGCCTACTGTGTCCAGATAGGGGTCTGTAAGTGTCAGCAATACTTCTTCCACAATGCCATCCGGCACCTTCAGCCCCTTCTTAACTGATATCACGCCCGCTTTCAGGGCATCTTCGAGTATCTCGCCGTTGGGGCCATCCATGCTCTGTTTATCGCCTACAGCTCCTGTTAGTGCCAGACCGGCCAGGTCTGTGTTATCATCCATACCACGTGCTACATAATAGGCCATGCCTGATGCAGAGAGCAGGCTTGAACCATCAATTCCTAACACCTGGGGATTGACATGGACACGGTCGCTGTGGTCACCAACTACCTGGTGGTGGTCAATAATGATCACATCGTCTTTTACCATATCCAGAAGTTCAGGCTGGCCGCTACCCATATCGCAAAATACCACAGCTCCATCTTTCCCGTATACCAGTGCATTGACCATGTCAATCACTCCCTGATTCAGGGAGCTTACAATGGAGGTGTGGAAAACGATATTTGCCCTTAGCAGGGCTGTAGACATTATTCCGGCAGCGCTCAGGCCGTCTGCGTCGTTATGGGATATTACCCTTACAAAATTATAATTCTCAAGCGCCTTTGCTGCTTCCCGGGCCAGAGAAACTAAGGTTTCGGTCATCCCTGGAATAATGGTAAAAATAGATGAAATAGTTGATGGAATGAACCATCAACCGATTTACTGGACTACTAACCTTTCAGCAGTGTCCGGACTGTATTTCCAGTCTGTCGGCATAACACCGTTCCTGCTGTAGTATTTGCCCAGACGTCGTACCTTTGCCTCTGTAAGGTTCAGTGCCCTCTTGTTGTGTCGGTCCTTGTGGTTCTTTGCCATGTGTTTTCTTAGTCTCAAAGCCTTTATGATCAGGTTTGAGATATCCTCAGGCAGGCTTGGGGCCACATCATTGTCTTCCAATATCCTTGTGACCTTTTTACCTGTGGATAATTTGATATCCGGCACACCATAAGTGTCCCGAATGATTGTGCCTATCTGACTGGTAGTTTTGTCCTGTTTGGCAAGTTCCACTACTTTTTTTTCTATATCTTCTGACGAAAGGGTAACCCATTGCGGGGCTTCATTTCTCAAGGGTTTTGTGGACCTTGATACACCCTTTCTCCTGGTATGCATTCTAGCCAAATGTGTTCCTCCGGTTATGATAATCCTGAATATTATTACGATTTAGTTATATATTATTGTGGCAAGGCGAAGTGGACAGATTACCACACCATAAGATAAATAAGTTGCGTAAGCAACGGCCTTGCACATTTTAAATTTTATCGATATCAACAGCTATTTTTTGTGTTGTGAAATTGAGGAAATTACCCAAATGTCAATGTGTGTTTTGCCTCAAACTTCGCATGGGTGAGTATCCTCGCTGGATTAATTTGGATAAATTTACTGAGAACATCGATAAAATTTAAAATGTGCAAGGCCGGTTTGATGTTTCATTGTATTGTGTACTTATTGAAAAATTAATTTATGTGCAAGGCCCATTCCAAGGGAACTTGGAACTGGGTGTTTTCTACGAGAATAAACAGAT